>SDZZ01000543.1 GCA_004173255.1 Chitinophagaceae bacterium
CCTTTAGCGAAAAAAAAGGAAGTTTTCCACGTCTGGCTGGTAAGCCGTCAGATGTCAAGTTTGGCGTACTTGGCGTGGGTTTCAATGAATTCCCGCCGCGGGGCCACCTCGTCACCCATCAGCATGCTGAACACAATATCCGCCTCGGCGGCACTTTCGATCGTTACCCTTTTAAGGGTGCGGGTGCCGGGGTTCATGGTTGTGTCCCAAAGCTGGTCGGCATTCATTTCACCAAGACCTTTATAACGCTGGATGTTTACAGAATCTTCCTTGCCGGCACCGATCCGCTCGATCAGGTTCTTGCGCTGCACTTCGTTGTAGGCATACGCCTGCTCCTTGCCTTTTTTAACGAGGTACAGGGGAGGCTGGGCAATATACACGTACCCCTGCTCCACCAACTCGGTCATATAACGGTAAATGAACGTCAGGATCAACGTGGCAATGTGTGAACCATCCACGTCGGCATCCGTCATGATGATCAGCTTGTGATAACGGAGTTTTGCGAGGTTCAGCGCCTTCGGATCTTCGGCTGTTCCAACCGTTACACCGAGGGCCGTGTACATGTTGCGTATTTCCTCATTCTCATAAATTTTGTGCTCCATCGCTTTTTCCACGTTCAGGATTTTACCCCTGAGCGGCAGGATGGCCTGGAAGCTCCGGTCACGCCCCTGTTTGGCCGTACCACCCGCCGAGTCTCCCTCGACCAGGAAGAGCTCGCACTTTTCGGGGTCGCGGTCAGAGCAGTCAGCCAGTTTACCCGGAAGGCCACCACCGGTGAGAACCGATTTCCGCTGCACCAGTTCACGTGCCTTGCGCGCAGCGGCACGGGCCTGCGCGGCCAGGATCACCTTGTTGATGATGCTCTTGGCATCCTTGGGGTTTTCCTCCAGGTATTTATCGATCATTTTTGACACGGTGGAATCCACCACGCCACTTACTTCATTATTCCCGAGTTTGGTCTTTGTCTGCCCCTCAAATTGAGGCTCAGGCACCTTTACCGAAATGATTGCACTAAGTCCTTCGCGGAAGTCATCGCCCTCAATCTCCACCTTGGCCCTTTCAAACAGGCCGTTCTTGTCCCCGTAACTTTTAAATACGCGGGTGAGCGCCCGGCGGAAACCGGCCACGTGCGTACCGCCCTCAATGGTATTGATGTTATTGACGTAGGAATAAATATGCTCCGTGTATGAATCGTTGTAAGTAAGCGCAACATCCACCGCCACATTAGTGTTGGGTTCGTGGCCTTCAACGTACAATACCTTTGGGATCAGTGCCGTGCGGCCTGCACTTTTATCGAGCATCTCCACAAACTCCACAATACCGCCTTCGCTGTAGTATTCCTTGGTCCACGCCCTGGCTTCCTCGTCCTTTTCGCGCAGGTCGGTCAGGTTGATGCGGATTTTTTTATTGAGGAAGGAGAGCTCACGTAAACGGCCTTCCAGTATATCGCGGCTGTATTCGGTTGTAATGTTGAAGATGCTTGCATCTGGCCAGAAGTGCACCCTGGTACCGGTTTCTTCGCTCACACCAATTTCACGTACAGGATATTCGGGTATGCCGGTATGATAGGTTTGCTCGAAGATCTTTCCTTCGCGGCGAACAGTCACGTGCAGCGTTGTACTCAGTGCATTCACGCAACTGACACCCACCCCGTGTAAACCACCGGACACCTTGTAGGATCCCTTGTCAAATTTTCCCCCGGCATGCAGGACAGTCATCACCACTTCGAGGGCCGACCGTTTCTCCTTGGTATGCATGGCGGTCGGGATACCACGACCATCATCCTGTACGGAAATCGAATTGTCCTCATGGATGGTGACGTCAATATTTTTTGCGTATCCGCCAAGGGCTTCGTCGATCGAGTTGTCGACCACCTCATACACCAGGTGGTGAAGTCCTTTGACCCCAACGTCACCGATATACATGGCAGGACGTTTCCTGACCGCTTCCAACCCTTCCAAAACCTGAATGCTGTCGGCACCATATGAACCGGGTGCCAGCGGTAATTGTTCTGTTGTTTCTGTGCTCATAAAAAGCTCCGGATCCTGTCGTTAAAAATAGATAAATGTGAGACTGGCAAATTTACGGAAATACAGGCTGATAAAGGGTATTCGCGGGGTCTTTTTTACACAATTTAACCCCGTTTTTTACTGGTCGTACAAGCGTGAAAAAGGCCCCGGTTGGGGCCTTTTTATCACCTGAATGAGGTATTGAAACGTTGATCAGTTTTATTTGTGGACGATCGTTGGTGTTATTGACGAAAACCAGTGATTTTATTCCGGAAGATCATTCGTTTTATTCCCGATAACCATCCGCTTACAACCTGTTTCTGGCCGCAGCAAAACAGCTTTACGGGCGTTTAACGATCTGTGCCACCAGGTCTGCCTCGGTGCTCACTTTACCTCCTACGTATACGGTCCCTTTCATTTCGCAGATACCGCGGCGGATAGGTGCCACCAGTTCCATTTTCAACAGCATGGTATCACCCGGGCGCACCATCTGTTTGAATTTACAGTTGTCAATTTTCAGGAAGTAGGTATCATACTGGCCTTCACCGCTGAGGTTGATGGCCAGGATGCCACCGCACTGGGCCAGTGCCTCAATCTGCAATACACCGGGCATAACCGGATTGCCTGGGAAGTGCCCCTGGAAAAACCATTCGTTGTAGGTTAC
>SDZZ01000544.1 GCA_004173255.1 Chitinophagaceae bacterium
CGTCTTCCCTTCTGGAATTTTTTTATTGACATCGAAAAGATGCTCAGCTATGAGCGCTGGATCGACAAGTATAAACTGATGCTCCAGGCGATCAGCAATGGCCACATTACATTTGATGATGGCTGGGTGCAATTCAGGAAGTTTATGAAAGTGCTCTACCTGCAGGAAGTGCGGGATGAAGTGATGTTCGACAAACTGCTCGATAAGGCTATAACGCGTGAACAGGCAGCACTGGAGGTTTATTTCAAACGCACCGATACCGATAAAACAAAACTCGCAACGGATACGCCTGTTACTCCACGAGAGAAGAAACCTGCTGCAGGTCCCGAGGCAGATTTGAATCCGGCCCCGACACTGGTAGCCCAGGACACGCAGGGATTGAGCATGGCCGAACCCATGGAAGCTGCGGCAGACCGGAAAAAATATTACCATCCGCCACCAGTGATGACCCATCCGGATACGCCGCTGGTTGCCGGGAACACCGGCACACAGGATGGTTTCCTGCAGACTGATGAATACTTTTCCGTTACCCGGCGGCAAATGATCAAGGCCTGGCAATACCTCCGGCACAAAGAAAAAGGATCGGGAACCGAAGGCCTCGACGTGCCCGAAACCACCAGGCAGATTGCCAGGGATGGATTGTTCCTGCAGCCAAGTTATTTACCTAAAACCCGCAACCGGATCGACACGGTGATCATACTGGCCGATTGTCGCGGGTCAATGATCCCTTTCCATGAACTGACCAACCGGATGATTGCAACCGCGCGGGGTGAAGGCGGGCACCCGAAGGCGCCGGTGTTTTATTTCCAGAATTTTCCGCTTGGATATGTATATCGACATCCAAGTCTGGCCCAGCCGGTCAAATTGCGTGAGGCATTGATGACCGCCAATAAAAGTTTTACACTGGCGATTGTAATCAGTGATGCAGGCGCGGCGCGAGGCTCGGTCGAAACCATTCCATCGCGCGTTAAAGCAACAGAACCGTTCCTGCAGGCACTGAATGAAACCTGCGCCCACACTATCTGGTTTAACCCCATGCCGGTTCACCGGTGGCGCAAAACGGCGGCCGAACAGATAAGGCAACGGGTGCGCCTGATGGCTCCCATACTGGAAAACAGTAACGCGGCATTCCAGGATACGCTCCGGAATATTTTTAAACATAAACACTAAAAAGATTTCCTGTGCCTGATTTCCCGTTTCCATTTCCTGCTGATACTTTATCCATGGTGGAGTCTGCCAAGGTGAACTGGTATTATCGCCGCTATGCAGAGGAGTATTACCGGGAATACCGCATCGGGCATTTTTTACTGGCCGCCTATGCAGCCGTACCGGCTTTGCTGACACCGGATCTCCTGTATAAATTATGGCAGAATTTTTCAAGGTATACCTGGGGGAGGGACCAGACCTCCATTCATCGCATTGCAGTTGCTGACCTCTTGTTGTCACCCTTCTGCCGCGAAGCAGGTTTCGAACTCTATGAGATGAACCATGAAATCCGTTTGTGTTTCCTGCAGTGGCTGGAAAACGAACGTGAATCGGACTACTGGCGTTCGTGCAATCTTCCTTCAACCGATGATATTGCGAGGTTCTCGGAAGCTTACCACCTGCAATCAAACCCCGGCAATACCCGCTGGGGAATTTCATATAATGATGCGCAGAGTTTTGAAGCGTTGTCTTTTTATGATCCAGCCCAGGCAGCGCAACGCTTGTTCAGCCGGATCCATTCACTCTCCGCTGCTTCCCGCCTTAATGAATCGGAACTGCTGACTATCCTGGACCTTTTTATAAAAACCAGCCAGCGGCTGAAAAGGCGGAAGGATGGCCAGGGGTATTCCTATTTCCATGGGCAGGAGGGTTGGATGAATGCATGGAAAGAGTTGCTGCAGACCAATACCAAAGGGTTTATTGATAAATTAAATAAAGATCCGGAGCTACTCGCGTTGCTGGATGATACCAGTGATGGTGGGATAGAAGTGGTGCTCAGCAAAGGTGTAGTGGAAAGTATTCATGTGCTGGCACCACGAAAGCTGAAAGCACTGGTAGTGGGTATGGACTGCGACGGATCTGAGGCATTTACCGGGCAGGGTGTTTTTGCCGACTGGGCCAGTTCATTTGCCCAGCTATTGCAGGAATTGGAAACAAAGAATGAATCTGTTTTCATCACCCACCTGGATAACGAAACTTCCAAAGACAGGATCCTGGAGCAATGGCGTTCGCTTGTTGAAAACGCCGGTGAAGAGGATGACCTGTTATTGTACCTGGCAGGGGAGAGTACTGTTGAACAGGGACATTGCCTGGTCAGGTGTCCGGGAAAGAAGGGCGCCGCGGCTTCCGATGGTATGCAGTTTTTGGCCGATACTGAAATTGGCAGTATTGCAAACGATTCGCGTTGCGCTTCGGTAACGCTGGTGCTTGAGGTAGACCAGTGTGGTACCGGCTTCTGGCTCGATCCGGGTAAAACAGGCAATTGTGTGTTTGCATCGGGCAGGTATGAGGAACGGAATGGATCGGGACAGCATATTGATAACCGCGAACGCGGCATATTCACCAAGGCAATGATTACAGGTCTCCGTAAAAGCGGGCTGCGTGTTACCAACCGCCAGTTGTTTGTGGATGTACTGTCGGAATACAGGCAACTTACTCAGTTGTTGTATAGCAACTCAGGAGT
>SDZZ01000545.1 GCA_004173255.1 Chitinophagaceae bacterium
GTTACTGGAAGAATGCCCCGATAGGCTGGCGGTAACGAGGAGATAAATATCCACAAACTTTCCTTCCGGAAATGTTGGCTTGCCCATTTCTTTTACTTTCGCCCGACCCACATGAAGTACCAGTTTATCACCATAGAAGGAAATATCGGCGCGGGCAAAACAACCCTGTCGCACCTGCTCAGCAAACATTATAATGCCCGCCTGATACTCGAGGAATTTGATGAGAACCCGTTTTTACCCAAGTTTTACGAGAATCCCAAACAATTCGCTTTCCCGCTAGAGTTGTTTTTTATGGCCGAAAGGTTCAAACAGCTGAAGGAATTGCTGCAGCAGAAGGACATGTTCCAGTCCCTGACCATTTCCGATTACCTGTTTACCAAATGCCTGCTGTTCGCCAAAGTAACATTACCCGATGATGAGTTCCGCCTGTACCAGCGGCTGTTTGACATCATCCACCAGCAACTGGTGGAGCCCGACCTGCTGATTTACCTGCATGCGCCGGTGAAAAAACTGCAGGTCAATATCCGCAAAAGGAACCGCTCGTACGAACAGCAGATCCCGGATGAGTACCTCTTCAGCATACAGGAAACGTACACGCAGTATATCAGGCAGCACAATATTAAAACCCTCTTTATCGATGCTGCCAATGCCGATTTCCTGGGCAACCCGAAACACCTGGAAGTGATTTACGAGGCGCTGGAAAAAGATTATGAAAACGGGCAGCATTACCTGTCGCTTCCCTGAACAAAAATGATAATCCTGTAGTCAGCCGGGCCGAACGAAGCCGCCGGAAACTTTTATCTTTGCGGCAGCTATGGCCGATCAACCCTCTCCCACGCAAATAACCAACGACCCTTTTGCCGCGGTGCGCATCCCGGAATACCGACACCTGATGATTGGCCGGTTTTGTTTTGTGATGTCGCTGCGCATGATGGCCACGCTGGTTGGATGGTGGGTGTACCAGCTTACAAAAAACCCGTTTTCCATCGGGCTGATCGGCCTGGCAGAAGTCATCCCCGCGTTATCCCTTGCACTTTATTCCGGTCACAAAATCGATATCAGTGAAAAGAGGAAACTGCTGCTGAAGTGTATTTTCTTTTATAGTTGTGCGGCTGGTATACTCCTGTTCCTCTCCACTGCTGCGATCCACGACAAACTCGATAATCACGCCATCACGTATATTATTTACATCGTGATCTTTGGAACCGGCATTATCAGGGCCTTTGCGGGTCCGGTGTTTTCGGCCATGATTGCAACAGTGGTACCCCGGCAATACCTCCAGAATGCCACCACCTGGATGCAGGGTAGTTTCCTGTCTGCATCGGTTACCGGGCATGCCGTGGGAGGGTTCCTGATTGCTTTTTTCGGGAATACCGGTACACTCGTGATCATCTGTTCCCTGCTGGTTACTTCGTTCATCCTGTTATTCCAGCTGAAGTCCAAGCCACCTGCGGCCGTGCGTGGCGAAAAGAAAACCTGGGAAAGTGTAAAGGAAGGATTGCGGTTTGTATTCCAGACGAAAGAAATCCTTGGCGCATTGTCACTCGATATGTTTGCGGTTTTATTTGGCGGGGCCGTGGCCATGCTTCCGGTGTTTGCCAGCGACTTCCTTAAAGTGGGACCGATGGGTTTTGGATGGCTGAATGCCGCAAGTGATATCGGTTCCATCTGCGTGGTGGTATTCCTGACACTGGTACCAATGAAACGCGCGCAGGGTAAAAAATTACTGGTTGCGGTGGCCGGGTTTGGTGTGTGCATCATCATCTTCGGGTTGTCGAACCTGTTCTTCCTCTCTTTTGTGGCACTGCTGGTGTCGGGCATGATGGATGGCATCAGCGTGGTGGTACGCGGCACGGTTATGCAGTTAAAAACACCCGACCACATGCGGGGGCGCGTCAGCAGTGTTGGTTCGATGTTCATCAACTCCAGTAACGAACTGGGCCAGTTTGAAAGCGGCGTTATGTCGAAGCTTTTCGGCGTGCGGCCATCTGTGGTAATTGGTGGGTGTGTGACCATTGTTGTGGTGCTCGTAACCTGGTTCAAGGCCCCTACCCTTCGCAAATTCGAATACTGATACTGTTTCCCTCCTTACCTTTAAGGAAATACACATTCCATGAAACGCAGTTCGTTCCTTAAAATCGGTGGGCTTACTTTCGGCGCTCTCGCGGCCGGTCACCAGCAACTACTCGCCTCGCTGACCCAGGATCCGTTCACTATCAAAATGCTTACGCCGGAGATTGGTGTGTTTACCGAGAAAGGTGGTACCATCCTGTTTTATCTTTCTACAGAAGGCATGGTGGTAGTGGATACGGAATTTCCCGAACAGGCAAAACACCTGATCGCGGAACTGAATAAAAAAAATGATAAAGGTTTTAAACTGCTGATCAATACCCATCACCATGGTGACCATACCGGTGGTAATATTGAATTTAAGGGCATGGTGCCACAACTGCTGGCGCATGTTAATTCTTTAAAGAACCAGCGGAATGTGGCTGAGGCGCAGAAGTCGTCAGACAAGCAATATTTTCCCGACAAGACCTTTACCGATTCGCATGTGGAGAAGGTTGGCAGCGAAACGATCCGGTTCCATTATTTCGGCCCGGCACATACCGATGGTGATGCACTGATCCATTTCGAGAAAGCCAATATTGTGCACATGGGTG
>SDZZ01000102.1 GCA_004173255.1 Chitinophagaceae bacterium
GTGTCCCTCCGGGATGACAAGTGCCCCTACGGGATGACAAGTGAGGTCCGTCGTGGATGACAATGACAGCGGGGTCACCCGGTTACTCAGAATTCCTTCGGCAGGTAGAACCGGTGCTTTTCCAGCAGATCATCATCTTCATAAATCTCGAATTTATACCAGCCCGACTTGTAGAAGTTGGTCTTGTCGATTTTGAATTCCCGTTCTTTCGGCTCCTTAATTTCAAAAAGCAACTTGTCGTCCATGGTCAGGAACCTGATCCTGTACTTTTTTCGTTCTTTATCGGGCAGGCTGATTTTTACGTAGCCGTCGGGAAATGTATACACCAATTTGGATGGAACAAAAAGGTCCGATTTCGGCCGGTTGTTGGTGTTGCTGATTATGGGTCCCGCAATGCTGTCGCCCCCGATCATATTGGGTGTAAACCGGTTGTTGCCGGGCTTTGCAAAATTCGGATTGGCTACGTCCTGGAAGCCAGGCTGGGCCTGTGTTATAACGGCAGAGATCGTATCCTTCACCGGTCTTTTTGATTCGCTGAACAGGTAATTACCTTTTTCCAAGAGAATATAGAGCCGGTAGAACATATGGTCAGTACTGGCCTTGGTGTCCACATATCCATTCTGCAATGTGGTTGGGTCGGGCACCGTGAGGATAGTCCGGAAATTTTTCAGGCTGTCAAAGGAGCGCTGGATACTGATTTGCCGGATACTGGTGTCATAGGGGTTGGTCCAGCCGACAACTATCCGGTTACTCCCTACATTTTTCAGGCTGAATCTGGGGAGGGTATCCTGCGCCCGGAGGAGTGGCGAAACCAGGATCAGCAGTAAAAAAGAAATTAAAAATCTTTTCATGGTCTTTAAACGATGAGGTACCGGATTTTAGCCTCCGGCAAAGATAATATTCCGCCCCGGAATCAGAATATTAGCGTTTTGGAGGGAAGTCCCCGGTTTCCCTGCAGCCCGCCGCTGTGAACCAGCAGTACTTTTTCACCCTGTTCAACCATCCCTTTCCGCAACAGGTCAGTGGCCGCATAAAATAATTTGCCCGTGTACACAAAGTCGGACGGGATGCCGGTAAGCTGGTAAAACGAATTCATAAAATCAATGAGCTCCTGGTTGTATCGTGCATATCCGCCAAACTCATAACCCGGTACCAGTTGCCAGTTGTTGTTCCCGGGTTGTAGCAATGCTGTTACTTCCTCCCCGGCCTGTTTATTTTTCAGGACCGGTATACCGGTGACCTGCTGGTGCGATGCCCGGTTGACCAGCCCGGCCAGCATGGTGCCTGTGCCGACTGCGCAGAATATATGATGGAAACTTTCCAGTCCGCCGACATCCAATATGGTCGATGCACCCTTCGCACCTGTTTCGCCGTAACCACCTTCCGGTATCTCCAGGTATTCGTCGGGAGGAAACAACCGCGGGGGTATTTTTTTACCATACTCTTCCCTTGATATAAACAGCAATTCCATCCCTGCTTCCCTGGCAGTAGTCAATGTAAACGATGGAGTGGCGGGCTCTTCGCCGCGTATGATGCCCGTACAGGCAACGCCCGCGCGCTGACAGGCTACAGCCGCGGCCAGTATATGGTTGGACCATGCGCCGCCCCAGGTCACAATTTTCCGTCCCGTAGCCATTGCGTCATCGAGATAGTAACGCAGTTTATACCATTTATTCCCCGAAACAAGCTGGTCAGTTTCATCAAGCCGGAGTACACTTACAGGGATATCTGGCACGTATAATGAAGGAAGTTCATCCAAACGCGGGTCTGGTGCAAACGGTTGCAGGAATCTCGGTCCGACACTCGGCATCTTGCTGATTTTGATTTAATATTGCGCAACAAATTTAAAACAGATATGGAACCTACGTTAGTGATATTGGCCGCAGGGATGGCTTCAAGGTACGGAAGTATGAAGCAGATCCAGGGATTTGGTCCGGGTGGTGAAACCATCATGGATTATTCCATTTATGATGCCATCCGTTCCGGCTTTGGCAAAGTGGTGTTTATTATCCGCCGCGAGTTCGTGGAAGATTTCAAGGCGATCTTCGAACCTAAACTTGGCGGCAAGGTTAAAATCGAATACGCTTTCCAGGACCTGGAAGGATTTACAGAGGGATTTGAAATACCTGCTGAACGCAAGAAGCCATGGGGTACAGCACATGCGGTACTCAGCGCTATGAATGTGGTGGACGAACCATTTGCTGTAATCAATGCAGATGATTTTTACGGACAGAATGCATTTGAACAGGCTGCTGACTTCCTGATCAATGACTGTACTGAAAAAACCTATTCAATCATTGGCTACGACCTGCTGAAGACATTATCCGAGCACGGCACTGTAAACCGCGGGGTGGCTTCCCTTGATGAAGCAGGCAACCTGGCGGGTATAACCGAAAGGATCAATATTGCGAAAGACGGAAACAGGATTGTTTGCAAGGATGGCCTGATGCCGGAAGAACTGCCACTCGATACAAGGGTGTCGATGAACTTCTGGTGTTTCCACCCTTCTTATTTCCAGTACACCATGCAGTTGTTCCGCGAGTTCCTGCAGGCACACGGAACCGAAGAGAAATCGGAGTTCTTTATCCCGATTGTAGCGGACCAGTTTATCAAGGAAGGCGGCAAGGTGGAAATTATACCAACTACTTCTTCCTGGTTTGGTGTTACGTATAAAGAAGATGCCCCGTTTGTGGAAAAGAGCCTGAATGAATTGATCAGTGCGGGTGTTTACCCGGAAAAACTGTGGACGGCGGAGTAAGGACTAACAATTACGCGAAGTAAAAGAACCAGTTGTATAAACAAAAAAACCATCCCGTTGAAGGATGGTTTTTTTATGTTCCGCCTGCTGGATTTGCGGTTAAATTATTTTGATTCGGGCTTGTAATAGTCGGCCTTGACCATGTAGATATAATCTTCCAGCTTTTTAACCTGCTGCACTTTATCCATTCCTGAAATGAGTGAACGGGAGGAAAGTTTTACCTTATCATAAATGGCATTTTTCCTGAGCTGGTCAACTGCCTGGTAAATATATTTTGACTGAACCGCAAAAACCGCACCTTCAGTGGCTTCTTCTTTTGAACTGAGAATGCCAATCACTTCACCGTTTGTGTTGAACACAGGTCCGCCACTGTTGCCGGGGTTGGCATCAACAGAAATCTGGCAACTTAGTGTGTCGCCATTGTATCCGGTACGCGCACTCAGGTAACCTTCGCCATATACTATTTCACTACGCGGGAAACCCAGGGTAAAAATAGATTCAGCAATCGGGGATGTATTACGACTGATACCGTAAGGCAGCACACCCGGCGAACGGAAATTTTCATCATCAATTTTGATGATGGCTACGTCACGGGTAACATCGAGTTGCAGTACAATTGCCTTGAAATTCTGACCCTTGTTATTCTGTACAAAAATGTTTTTGGATTGTTTTACCACATGGGCATTGGTGATCATCAGTCCCTTGCCATCAATAAGGAAACCAGTTCCTTTGAAATGGGCAATGATATCCGGTTTGGTGGGAGAGGCAGCGACATCACCGGTAATTTTTTTCTCGATATTATCCTGTTTCACCTTGATAATATCGGCGTCTTCTTTCACCTTGTCTACCACTGCGGTCAGTTCCTGGAGTTTGTGTTCGTTCGCTGCAGGCACAATCCGGTTAAATAAGGAAGAGGTGGACACTGCCACGATCACGGCAATTGATGCGGCAATAGCTGTAACCCTTTTATACCGGTTCCACATGTAAATGACCTTGGCTTTACCGGCAAGATGATCGGCATGTATGGCTCCGTTTCCGCTCAGTTCGGCATGTACTTCGCTGAGCGAAGCCTGGAACTCCTGGCGGTCGCCAAAGCGCCCGAGCTGTTGCAGGAACAGGGTATGCTCCACCACCAGCTGGTCAATTTCGCCGTTGGTTTTGCGCAGGTTTTCGAAATGCACCCGTTCTTCGGATCCCATCTCCCCACGGATGTAGCGTTCCACTACCTCCAGCATCGATAAATCATTTGACTCATTCATTACCGGTTCCATTTTTATAATGAGTAAAAAATACCTTTTTCAGCCTCACCAAACATTTGTACTTCTGCGTTTTTGCGTTTTCCGCATTGGTATATCCGAAAGCAGAAGCGATCTCCTGCATGTTCTGTTTTTTCAGGTAAAAGGCTTCCAGTAAACTCCGGCAGGGCTCTCCCAGGCCATCCATTGCCTTTTCCATCATTCCAAACTCGCTGTCACGCCGGTGATGGTCTTCCACATCTTCTTCCACGGGCACCGTGTTTTCAGCCACCGAAATATCACCGCCAAACCGGCTGGCCTGCTGCAGTTTTTTTAACCAAAGCCGCCTGGCCACCGAATAAACGTACGTTTTGATGAGACAGTTGAGTTCAAAAGTCCCCGACCTCGCCTTTTCATACAAAACGATCATGGCTTCCTGGAATATATCCTTCGCATCATCCGCACTGCCATTATTGTTGATTATCAGCGACTGAACCATGCTGTAATTCAACCGGTAGATCGTTTCAACGGCCTTTTTGTCGTTCCTGGCCAGTCCCTGTAGCAGCAATTTTTCGTTATTCTCTTCTTTCACTACCGATTTTTAATACTTTTTTTTAAAAATAGTAACCCAAGAGCAGCCTGAAAAAAAAATAAAAAAAGTTGGGTTACCTTTTTCTCCTCCTGGTATTAACAATGAAATATTTCATCAACTCAAAAATCACATGACAATGAAGAAGCTTTTTATCTTATTCGCAGTAGCGAGCCTTGGTTTTGTTGCTTGTAACAACGAAAGCGCTGCAGAAGCTAACGCTGACAGCACCAAATCGGCTATCGATTCTACCATTTCTGAAAAGAAAGATTCAGTAGAGCAGACTTCTGACTCCCTGAAAGCTAAGCTGGACTCAACTGGTTCTGCTGCAAAAGACAGCGTTAAAGCTGCAACAGGTCACTAAGAATTTATCGGCAAGCAATCGATAAGGGCCATTTCCCCAACGGGAAGTGGCTTTCTTTTTTTGTTCTGGCCAGCCGGCGCGGCTGGCCCCGTCACTGCTCCCCGGTACCGGAAATGGGAGTTTTTAGCCTGGTGAGCACCTCCTGCACTTACGATTCCCGGCCAGCCGCCGGTTTTTCCTTACTTTTGCGGGACAAACGCCATCAAATGGCCGTACCCGGGGCAACTAATGCACCCCAGGCGCCCATAATGACCTACCTTTGCGTGCCTGCCAGGGAAATAATAATAAATAGTTTAATAAGTGGTAACATTTGAATCTTTAGGCATTGAAGAAGGCCTCCTTACTTCAATCTCGGCACTCGGTTTTACCGAGCCAACACCCATCCAGGAAAAAGCAATCCCGGTTCTCCTCCAGGGAACCAAGGATTTTATCGGACTTGCACAGACAGGTACCGGTAAAACCGCCGCCTTCGGCCTGCCTCTCTTACAACTGATCCGCAGCGAGGATAAATACCCGCAGTCACTGATCATCTGCCCTACACGGGAACTTTGTCTCCAGATCGCTAAAGACCTGGCCAATTTTAAAAGTAAAAAAGTCAGTGTGAACGTGACAGCCGTTTATGGGGGAACCTCCATCAGCGACCAGATCCGCGAACTGAAAAGGGGTACCCATATTGTTGTGGCAACCCCGGGTCGCCTGATCGACCTGATTGAGCGCAAGGCCATCAATCTCGACCAGATCCACTACGTGGTACTCGATGAGGCCGATGAAATGCTCAACATGGGTTTCAAGGACGATATCGAACTCATCCTGAAAAATACTCCCAACCGCCAGAGCACCTGGCTGTTCAGTGCCACTATGCCTGCGGCCATCCGCCAGGTAAGCAAGCGTTATATGGACAGCCCTTTCGAAGTGACCATCGGTAAGGTCAATGCAGGCAGCTCCAATATTGATCACCAGTATTATTCCACCCAGCACCATAATCGCTACGAGACCCTGAAAAGGATTGTCGATTTTAACCCCGGTATTTATGGTATCATCTTTACCCGGACCAAACTCGACGCGCAGGGTATTACCGAACAACTGGTGCGTGAGGGATATGATATTGAAGCATTACATGGCGACCTTACCCAGCAACAGCGGGATAAGGTAATGGCGCGTTTCCGCGACAAAAGCATCCAGTTGCTGATTGCCACTGACGTAGCCGCACGCGGTATCGACGTTACGGGTATCACGCACGTAATCAACTACGAACTGCCGGATGACGTGGAAGTATACACCCACCGGAGCGGTCGTACGGGACGTGCTGGTAAAAGCGGGATCTCCGTTTCCATCGTTACACCAAAAGAGCTTTACCGTCTTCGCCAGATAGAACGCCTGGTGAATACCCGGTTCCATAAACTGGATATACCAAGTGGTAAGGATGTTTGCCGCAAACAGTTTTTCCACTTCATTGATAAAATGCTGCAGGCCGATATCAGCCATGGTGATTATGAAACCTACCTGCCTGCACTCCGCGAAAAGTTTGAGAACATCGACAAGGAAGAAATCCTGCAGCGCGTAGCCGCACTGGAGTTTGATCGCTTCCTGAAGTATTATGAAAATGCATCGGACCTCAATATGCGCGACACCGGCAGAAGTGAACGTACCGAACGCGGAGCACGCCCCGATAGCGGACCACGTGAACGTAAAGCGTACGCTGAAGGCGGTGGTAATTACCAACGCTTGTTCGTAAACCTGGGTACCAAGGATGGATTCTACAAGGCAAGTTTCCTGCAGTTCGTACTGGATATGAGCGATCTTAAAAAAGAAGTGCTCGGTCGCATCGATATGAAGGAAATGAACAGCTGGATTGAAATTGAACCCAGCGCCGGTAAAAAAATGATCAAGGCAATGGATGGTAAAAACTTTAAAGGCCGCAAGATCCGCATGAACGATGCGGAGAATGGCGGCGGACGAAGAAAATAAATAGTACCAAAAATTGTTTTGGATATTAGTGACCATTATATTTGTACGGCAATGATCAAATCAACAATTTTTAGCGGCTTCTTTTTTTACTTCTTCTATTTTAGAATGAAGCCGGGAAGCCTTTGTTGATACAACCAGACAGAAACTAAAATCAACATAAAGAATCCCGGCCTCAAAGCCGGGATTTTTCGTTTTTACAGGGTGGGCGGGAGTAATATAAAAAAACATGAAGGCTTCAAAAGATACATCGACAGCGGCTATCGCCATCCAGGGTTATGAGGGAAGTTTCCACCAGGTGGCGGCACGACTGTTCTACGGAAAGACAGTGCAGGTGATTCCATGTGACACTTTCCAGCAGGTGGTAAAACTGGCTGCTGATAAAAAAACAAGTGACGGGGGTATCATGGCCATTGAAAACTCCATTGCAGGAAGCATCCTCCCCAACTACAACCTGTTGCAGAAATCCCACCTGCGCATCACGGGTGAAATTTATTTACAGATCAGGCAGAACCTGCTCGTGAACCCCGGTGTAAAACTGGAAGATATCCGCGAAGTGCACTCCCATACCATGGCCATCCAGCAGTGTTATGGATTCCTTGACCAGTATAACTGGAAACATGTTGAAACAGAAGACACCGCGCTGAGCGCAAAACTGCTGCAGCAGCATAAAAGCAAACACATAGCAGCCATTGCCAGCAAACTGGCAGCTGAACTGTATGGACTGGAAGTGCTGGCTCCCAATATACACACACTTAAAAATAACTATACCCGTTTCCTGGTTTTACAACCGGGCGACGATGAAGCAATAATTGAACAGGCAGATAAGGCATCCGTTAATTTCCACACCGATCACTCGAGGGGCAGCCTCGCAAAAGTGCTGACGAAAATTGCTGATGGCGGAATCAACCTCAGCAAACTGCAAAGTTTCCCGATCCCCGGGTCGGAATTCAACTACAGCTTCCATGCGGATATGGAATTCGAATCGGTGGAACAGTTCGATAAGGTGATGAACAACATTCGCCCACTGACCGAACAACTGAAAGTATATGGTACCTACAAACGGGGTATCTGGAAATAGCAAGAAAACTGGGGACAGAAAACAGAACAACAAGTTGGGTACAGAAAGCAGAACGGCAAGTTGGGGACGCAAAACAGAACAACAAGTTGAGTACAGAAAACAGAACAGCAAATTGGGGACGCAATACAGAATAATAAAGCAGGCTGCAGAACACCGACAATCAAAAGCAACAGCTGGTTGCGGAAAATAAAATAACGGGTACAATACCGGAACCCGCAAAAACAACGGATCATGGAAACAGGTAAACGACTGAACGGCATTGGTGAATATTATTTCTCGACTAAACTCCGGGAGATAGATCTCATGAACAGCGCCGGAAAGAAGGTGATCAATCTTGGCATCGGCAGTCCCGACCTTGCCCCGCATCCGGATGTGATACGGATACTGCAGGATGAAGCGGCCAAACCAGGCAACCATGGGTACCAATCCTACAAAGGATCACCCGTACTGCGTGGCGCCATCAGCGACTGGTACCGCAAGTGGTACCATGTCACACTCGACCCGGCAACCGAAATCTTGCCGCTGCTTGGCAGTAAGGAAGGCATCATGCATATCTGCATGACCTATCTCAACCCGGGTGACCGTGTGCTGGTACCCGATCCCGGTTACCCGACCTACATCAGTGCGGTGAAACTGGCAGGTGGTAAACCGGTCCCATACAAACTCAATGAAAAAAATAATTACGAACCGGCATTCCATAAACTGGAAAAGAAACTGAAAAAGGTAAAACTGATGTTCGTGAACTACCCGCAGATGCCAACGGGTAAACTGCCTTCGGAAAACCTTTTTGCCAGGCTGGTGGCGTTTGCAAAAGAACATAACATCCTGGTCATACATGACAACCCCTACAGCTTTATCCTGAATGAAAACCCGAAAAGCATACTGAGTGTGGAAGGTGCAAAGGAGCATGTACTTGAACTCAATTCCCTCAGCAAAAGCCACAATATGGCCGGCTGGCGTATCGGTATGCTGTGCGGTGCAGCGGAACGGATCAATGAAGTGATCCGCTTCAAAAGTAATATGGACAGCGGCATGTTCCTCCCGCTGCAACTGGCCGCAGCGAAGGCTTTACAGCTTGGGCGCGAGTGGCATGATGAACTGAACGCCATCTATCGCGGTCGCCGGGACAAGGTATTTGAACTGCTCGACCTGCTCCAGTGTACCTATTCGACCGATCAGGCGGGTTTGTTTATCTGGGCCGCGGTACCCGCCGGATACAAGGATGGTTATGTGCTCAGTGATGAAATTTTATATAAGGCAAACGTGTTCATCACACCCGGCGGCATTTTTGGCAAAGCCGGCACAAAATACATCCGGGTGAGTCTGTGCGCACCGGTGCAGCGATTTGAAGAAGCGATCAGCCGCATCAGCGAAAAATTAATGGCCAGCCCAGCCAGTCAATCCCAAACTATCCCGGTATGATCAACAACACGGTACACAAGTTACTCGATCATTCCTTTCGCGACAGCCCGGCAGCATCGCCGGAAGCGACTAACCGTCGCAGGGTGGTTTGTATTGTAGGGGTCGGACTGATCGGCGGTTCACTCGCCATCCGCCTGCACGAGAAGAAGATTTCCTCCAAACTGATCGGTGTGGACGTAAGCGAGCAGAACCAGCAGGACGCGCTGGACCTCGAACTGGTAGATGAAGTGTTGCCACTGGATGAAGCCATCAGTAAATCGGATGTGATCATCCTCGCCATCCCGGTCGATAAATTACTGCAATTGCTTCCATCGATACTCGACAAGGTTGACCAGCAGATCGTGATCGACCTCGGTTCTACCAAAAGCAAATTGATTGATGCAGTGAAAGGCCATCCGAAACGCGGTCGGTATGTGGCCACCCACCCGATGTGGGGAACCGAATACAGCGGCCCTAAAGCAGCAGTGCGTAATGCCTATGAAAACAAGGCCGTGATCCTCTGCAATGTGAGTGAGTCGGATGCCGATGCACTCGAATGGACAAGATCGGCGTACAGCAAAATAGGGATGCGGCTGCTGGAGATGGAAGCCGGGCCGCATGACCTGCACACTGCCTACATCAGCCATATTTCCCACATAACTTCCTTTGCCCTGGCCAATACCGTGCTGCAGAAGGAAAAGGAAGACCAGGCCATCTTTGAGCTGGCATCGTCGGGTTTTGAAAGTACCGTGAGGCTGGCGAAAAGCAGTCCGGCCATGTGGACCCCGATCTTCCTGCAGAATAAGGTGAACGTACTGGATGTGCTGAAAGAACATATTGCGCAACTGACCAGGTTCCAGAAAGCAATAGAGGAAGGGGATGAGCAGTTCCTGGAAGGACTAATGAAAGATGCTAACCGTATCAACCGGATTATTAAATAACAAACAAATAATAACCGGGCTGATCCCGGCCATTTAAATCGATAACTTTACAAACAACTCAATATGCAAACAGAAGAACAAACAGTCGCCAGTCCTGTACAACAAGCCTGGAACAAAAAGCCGCTGATCATCAGCGGACCCTGCAGTGCCGAAACGGAAGAACAGCTTGTTGCTACGGCCGAACGCCTGAAAGCGACCGGCAAGATCGATATGCTTCGCGCAGGCATCTGGAAACCGCGTACCAAACCCGGCATGTTTGAAGGGATCGGCGCCAAAGGTCTTCCATGGTTGCAGAAAGCAAAACAACTGACCGGTTTGCCAACCACGGTGGAAGTAGCCACCGGTAAACAGGTACAGGATGCACTGACTTTCGACGTGGATGTTCTCTGGATCGGCGCACGTACTACGGTCAATCCGTTCAGCGTGCAGGAAGTGGCCGACGCCCTTCGCGGGGTGGACGTGCCGGTAATGATCAAAAACCCGATTAACCCCGACCTCGAACTATGGACTGGTGCAGTGGAACGTGTGGCAAGGGCGGGCATCAAACAGATCGGACTCATCCACCGCGGATTCTCATCTTATGGTAATACCGAGTACAGGAACGCACCCATGTGGCACCTGGCTATTGATATGAAACTGAAACACCCGAACCTGCCAATCATCAATGATCCTTCGCATATCTGCGGCCGCCGCGATATCCTGATGGAGGTGATGCAGCGTGCCATCGACCTGGATTATGACGGCCTGATGATCGAAAGCCATATCGATCCGGACAATGCATGGAGCGATGCCAAACAACAGGTAACCCCGGAAAAACTGGCCGAAATGCTGGATGCCATTATCTGGAGGAAAGAAGACGTGGCTTCGGAGGAATACCATGCCGCACTGGAAAAACTTCGGCAGCAGATCAACCATCTCGATGATGAACTGATGCAGATCCTGAGCCAGCGTATGAAGATCGCAGAACAGATCGGTACCTATAAAAAGGAAAACAATATTACCATCCTGCAGACCAACCGCTGGAACGAAATCATTGAGAAAGCATTTGCCAAAGGCGCAAAAAATGGCCTCAGCAAAGAGTTTATCACTAAATATTTTGATGCGGTCCACATGGAAAGTATCAATCACCAGAAAAAGGTGCTGGACGCCTGATCGCATCCACGCATCGGCTGATGTATACCATGGAGTTAAAGACTATAAATTTCTCATCGTCATCCACGCAGTTTTATTTCAACGCGGCTATGCCGCAACTGAAAAAAATCTGCGGCCAGTCATCGGCCATCATCATCACGGATGACCACCTGTTCGATGCCCACCGGGAAAAATTCAGGGGATGGAACGTGATTGTGCTGAAGCCGGGCGAGGAACATAAAGTACAGGAAACCGTTACCGAGCTCATTGAACAGCTGGTTGAAATGAAGGCCGACAGGCAGACTACGCTGGTAGGGATCGGTGGCGGGGTAATTACCGACATCACCGGGTATACCGCATCGGTATACATGCGGGGCATCCGTTTCGGTTTTGTTCCCACCAGTATCCTGTCGCTGGTAGATGCGTCGATCGG
>SDZZ01000103.1 GCA_004173255.1 Chitinophagaceae bacterium
GACCAGGGTCGGGTGAGAGCCGTTTTGTCCAGGCGCACCAGCATTGACTGGAGAGCCGTTTTGTCCAGGGGCACCAGCATTGATTGGCGAGCCGTTACTTTCCCCGCCCTTCATAGCCAGGTCGATGACTTTGTCGAACCAGGCTGCGGCATCACTTTCATAGTCCACATCACATCGCTGCATGCCCAGCACCCGTTGTGCCCCGTGTTTTTCAAAAGCGGCATCCACATCTTCGCCGGTTTTGCAGTAAAGCGGATAGGAAGTGTCGCCCAGTGCAAGCACAGAGTAGCGCATGCCGGGAAGGCTTAATTGTTTTTCCGTTACAAAATCATAAAAGGGCTTAGCTGGTATCGGCGGTTCACCTTCTCCCTGCGTACTGATGATTACGAAGAAATATTCCTCCTTTTCCAGTTCGGTAAAACGGTAGGTATCAAGGGCGGCAAGTTTAAAATTAACACCACGCTTCTTGGCCGAAGCGGCCAGTTTGCCCGCCAGCTTTTTGGCGTTGCCTGTTTCTGTGCCGTACGCAAGGGTAAGTTTTTTTGGTGCGGCAGCAGCGGGCGTGGCCAGTCCTGCGGCAGACCCGGTAGAACTTCCCGCATTATAGGGTTGCAGCACTCCTTCGGCAGACCCGGCCGTACCACCCGCATTATCGGATTGCAGCAGGCCGGTAAAATATCCATTGATCCAGCTGAGTTCCTCCCTGGTGCAATTTTTCACCAGCTCTTCCAGCATTTTCTTTTTTGGATCGTTCAGCATAAAAACTATTTAATTGCGGTTAAACCGCTGCTCGTTGTAATGACTCGATCGGGTCGAAATAAGGTTCCTGGCTGTTGCTGTTCCTGATCCAGGAAAACTGTTCGTGAAGGGCAACTACCTTACCGATGATGAGGAGCGATGGCGAAGCGAATTCGCGGTGACCGATCTCTTCCTTGTACCTGTAAAGATTCGCCACATGCACATTTTGCAGGCGGGTGGTAGCCTGTTCCACCACGGCCATATACTTATCTGATGTGATGCCATGCCGCTGCAGGTTTTCAACTATATCATGCAGTGTGCCGGTCGACATATAGAACACCAGTGTATCATCCGTGGCGGCAAGGTCTTTCCAGTATTTGTCTTCCAGTACATCTGTTTTATAAAACGTCAGGAAACGGATGGCGTTTGAATAATTCCTAGCAGTCAGGGGAATACCCGCGTAAGCTGCAGCACCAAATGCGGCCGAGATGCCGGGTATAATTTCATAAGGGATATTATTCTCGACCAGGGTCTGCAGTTCGTCCAGCAGGTTACCAAACACGGATACATCACCCCCTTTGAGCCGCACAACAGTACGCCCATTGAGGCTATGCTCCACCATCAGCTGGTTGATTTTTTTTTGCGGGGTGGACGAGCCGTAGCGACCCTGTTTACCTACACAGATAATTTCCGCGCCGGGGTTTACATATTCGCTGAGGATCTCCGGACTGACGAGGCGGTCAGTCAGCACCACATCAGCCTTCTGCAACCAGCGCACGGCTTTCACGGAGATCAGCTCCGGGTCGCCCGGACCGGCACCGGCCAGGACCACTTTTCCAATCAGGCGGGGTATCTGCATAGTCTACTTTTTTACTAGGGAAGAAGTCCAAAAAAATTTACTGTAGCAGCACGGCTGCTACAGTACTGTTACTTGTTTCATCGACCAGGATGGCATTGCCATTCATGCCGATATTATCATACGCATCAAACACCAGCGGTGAGGCCGTTTTGATTTTTACTTTAACCACTTCATTCAGTTTCACCCCGTCTTCCACAGGCTGCTGCTGTAATGAATTCACGTCCAGTTTATATTCGATGGTGCGGACTACTGCACGTACCAGCCGGCTGTTGTGCTGGATATAATACTTATTGCCTGCCTGCAGTGGCTTTTCGTCCATCCAGCAGAGCAGCGCATCGATTTCGTTGCTGACACGTGGTTTATTATCGCTGAGCACAATGCTATCGCCGCGGCTTACATCCACATCATCGGCCAGTTGTATCACCACGGCCTGTGGTGCAAACGCCTCCTCCACTTCCCTGCCTGCCACTTCCAGTGTTGCGATGGTGCTTTCGGTCCCTGCGGGCAATACTGTTACCCGGTCGCCTTTTTTATACACCCCGCTGATGATTTTGCCGGCGTAACCGCGATAGTCGTGCAGGTCTTCCGTTTGCGGGCGGATGACCAGCTGTACCTGGAAACGGGCATCGGTAAGATTGGTATCGCTGTCGATTTTTACCTCTTCCAGTACATCGAGCAATGCTTTGCCATCATACCAGCCGATCTGTGAGGACCGGTCCACGATATTGTCGCCGTTTAGCGCACTGATCGGAATGTAGGTAATATCTTTCAGCCCGAGTTGTTTTGCTACCTCGGTGTAATCGATCATGATGTTGTTGTATACATCCTGGGAATAATCCACCAGGTCCATCTTGTTGATGGCGATCACCACATGGGGTATTTTCAGCAGCGATGCAATGATGGAATGACGGCGGGTTTGTTCAACCACACCTTGCCGCGCATCGACCAGGATAATAATGAGATTGGCATTGGATGCGCCGGTAATCATATTGCGCGTGTACTGCACATGACCCGGTGCATCCGCAATAATAAACTTACGTTTGTCGGTTGCAAAATAGCGGTAAGCCACGTCGATGGTGATACCCTGTTCCCGCTCGGCGCGAAGACCGTCGGTGAGTAATGCCAGGTCAACCACACCCGCTTCCTTGTTCTTGGTTTGTTTGGTGATTGCTTCCAGCTGGTCTATCAGGATGTTCTTGCTGTCGTACAGCAAACGCCCGATGAGCGTGCTTTTGCCGTCATCAACACTACCAGCGGTTATAAATCGTAATAAGTCCATAATCATTTTTTTGTCATGCCGCAGGCATCTTGTCCTGTGCTGTAAGCCTTCTGTTCTGTTTCCGCCAGGCTGGTAACTTTAAAAATAACCGTTCTTTTTTCGGTCTTCCATTGCTGCTTCTGTTACCCGGTCATCGATCCGTGTTTCACCACGTTCACTCACCCTGGTTGCAATGATCTCTTCAATTACCTGGTCGAGGTTGGCTGCCGATGATTCTACCGCTGCCGTGCAGGTCATATCACCAACCGTGCGGTAGCGGACCTTCCTGGTACTGATGCGGTCATTCTCATCCACCCGTACATAGTCCGACATGGCCACCAGTTGCCCCTCATGTTCGATCACTTCGCGGTCATGCGAAAAATAGATCGAAGGCAGCCCGATATTTTCCTTGCGGATATAATTCCAGATGTCCAGTTCGGTCCAGTTGCTGATGGGGAACACTCGCACATTTTCCCCTTTATGAATACGGCCGTTATAAATATTCCAGAGTTCGGGGCGCTGGAGTTTCGGGTCCCACTGGCCAAATTCATCACGTACGGAGAAGATCCTTTCCTTGGCACGCGCTTTTTCTTCGTCGCGCCGCGCACCACCGATACAGGCATCGAATTTAAACTCCTCGATAGTATCCAGCAGCGTGTAGGTCTGCAGCCAGTTGCGGCTGGCAAACTTGCCCTTTGGTTCGGTCAGTTTTTTCTCGCGGATGGTATCTTCCACTTTGCGGACAATCAGCGTTGCATTTACTTCACCGGCCAACTGGTCGCGGTAAGCAAGCGCTTCGGGGAAATTATGGCCCGTGTCCACATGCACCAGGGGAAAAGGAATTTTACCCGGGGCAAACGCTTTTTTTGCCAGATGTACCAGCGTGATTGAATCCTTTCCACCGCTGAACAGCAGGGCCGGACGCTCAAACTGGGCGGCTATTTCACGGAAAATGTGGATGCTCTCCGACTCCAGTTGTTCCAGGTAATCCAAATGATAGTTGCTCATAATCGTTTTCACTTTTTAAAAGGAAAGCCACGCCGGTTTACGACGCCACCTTAACCACGGAGGAATGCAGTCCGCACTCCTTCTGTGAACTTTCCCACCACCAGCGACCGGCACGTGCGTCTTCACCCGGCTCAATAGCCCGGGTGCACGGCGCGCAGCCAATACTGATGAATCCTTTATCATGTAAAGGATTGTATGGTACGTTGAATTCTTTGAGGTAATCAAGCACATCATCAAGGCTCCAGTTGATGAGCGGGTTGAATTTGTACAATTGTTTTTCTTCTGACCATTCAATCAGTGGCATGTTTTCCCGGTTGGCCGACTGGTCGGCCCTCAAACCGGTGATCCACACCTTTGCGCCTTCCAGTGCACGGTTGAGTGGTTTCACCTTACGGATGTAACAGCAACCCTTGCGGTTTTCGACCGATTCATAAAAGCTGTTCATGCCTTTTTCGGTGACAAACTGCTCTACATCGGCTGCATCCGGAAAAAATACCTGCACCGGTTTTTTATACCGGGCAACAATACGGTCGTACAACTCGTATGCCTCGCCGAACAGGCGGCCCGTGTCGAGTGTGAATACCCGCACCGGCATGTCATTGCGGAAAATAACGTCGGTCAGTACCTGGTCTTCCTGCCCGAGTGAAGAAGAAAACACAGTACTGTCGGGAAACAACCCGGATACAATCCGGATTGCTTCAGGCAATGACGCCTCGCCGATTTCCTGTATCAGTTCATCATTGATCATTCGGCGTCAGGTTGCGGGGTATAGCGGAGATAAGGTTTTACCACGTTCACTCCTTTGGGAAATTTTTTAATTGCATCTTCGGTGGAAACAGCTGGTACTACAATTACGTCTTCACCCTGTACCCAGTTGGCAGGCGTGGCTACGCTGTGTTTGGCTGTCAGCTGCAGCGAATCGATCACACGCAGTACTTCTACAAAATTCCTTCCGGTAGAGGCCGGGTAGGTGATGATCAGTTTAACTGTTTTATCCGGTGCGATGATAAACAGCGAGCGGACCGTAGCCGTTGCAGATGCATTCGGATGGATCATGTCATATTTGGTGGCTACGTCCCGTGCAGGGTCAGCAATGATCGGGAAATCCACCGTGGTGTTCTGTGTTTCGTTGATGTCTTTAATCCAGCCTTCGTGTTTGTCGAGCGGGTCAACGCTTACGGCCAGCACCTTTACATTACGTTTGGCGAATTCTTCTTTCAGCAGGGCGGTACGACCAAGCTCCGTCGTACACACAGGCGTGTAATCGGCCGGATGTGAAAAAAGCACTCCCCAGCTGCTGCCGAGGAAATCGTAAAAGTTAATATCGCCTGCCGAGGTCTGGGCATTGAAATCCGGAGCTGTGTCCCCTAAACGTAATGACATGATTATAGAATTTAGTGACGTCAAAAGTAAGGCTAAAAACATAGCCCACCAACTCTATAGACTTTTAATTAGCATCCTGAACAAACGACCGTTATATGTTTATCGGGGCAATCAGCTTTTACCGCCAACCAGCAGGTCCTTGATGGTGCGGTTGTCGACGATATTAAGGGTGGCATCCCGCACTTCCACCATCATATCATGCAGGCCGCACACTTTTTCGTTGCAGTTGCTGCAGCGCTCGTAGAAGTAAAGGCTTACGCAGGGAAGCATGGCAATGGGCCCATTGATCAGGCGGATCACCGTGGCCATGGTGATCTGGTCCGGCGCTTTCTGCAGGAAATAACCCCCGCCCTTGCCTTTCTTGCTGTCGAGGATGCCTGCCTTTTTTAGTTCGAGCAGGATATTCTCCAGGAATTTGAGGGGGATCTTTTTTTTCTTCGCGATCTCGGAAATGAGCACTGGCCCCTGCTCATATTTTTCGCTGAGGTAGGTCAGCGCCTTGAAGGCATATTGTGATTTTTTTGAAAGCATTTTTTTACTTCAGAATGTCTAATGTATAATTAATCGCGGAATTTTTCCGCAGCATGGCCGAAACACCGCAGTATTTTGTCAGCGACAGTTCGATCGCCTTCACCACCTTGTCCCGGTTTTCTTCCGCTGTCCGCAGCTGGTAGGTGATCATTATATCTTTAAACACACGGGGGTGGTGTTCGGTTTGATCCGCTTCCGCATCGATATTAAGGTCGGTGAAGTCCACCTTCATTTTAGCGAGGATATCCACCACATCAATGCCCGAGCAGGCCGCAACGGCCGTTAGCAGCAGCGCCTTTGGATTGGGTCCTTCTTTTTTGTTGCCGTCAACCAGGAAGACATTGTCTTCCAGCCTGCTTTCAAATGCGTGATCGTGTTTCCAGGTGGTGCTTGTTTTCATATTGAATTTTTTGCCGGCAGCACCGGATCACCCGCATGGTGAACAATGCAACCGGTAGATGCCGTTAAAAATTATTTTCTTGATCCCCTCAGGTTGATTTTTTGCAGGAAACTGCGCAATGCCCTTGCATTGCGGTAGTACCATTCCTTGTTGAACAACTGGGAATCGCGCATGGCTTTATAGGTCAGGAACAGTCCGATCGGTACCAACACAAACGCGGCCAGCCACATACCGGAGAACGGTGTCAGTGTATTTTCCTTGGCCAGTTTTTCACCCATGGTAGTGGTGAAGTAAAAGACCATAAAAAATATGATGGCCGCAATCAGCGGGGTACCCAGCCCGCCTTTGCGGATGATGGAGCCAAGGGGTGCACCCACCAGGAACAGGATCACACAGGCAAAGGACAGCACAAATTTTTTATGCCATTCGATCTTGTGTTTACGTAAAACGCGTTCCTTGTCTTTCAGTGTCTGCTGTACCGTGGCCAGGCTGGACTTCAGGCTGGTAGCCTGTCCTATGGCACGTAAATGTGCCGAATTCCGGGCAGAATCGGGCAATAGCTGGTCAAGGCTGCTGGCTGCCATAAACGCACTGTCCCCTTTCACCGGTTTTTTATTGACGCTGTCCATATAGCCCTGGAAAGGAAACAGCTGGTAAATGCCGCTGTACACCTGTTTGCGGACTTTATCATTTTCCCTTTTCAGCGAATCGATGGCTTTGTTCAGCTGGCGGATACTGTAGACCTTTTCATTGTTGCGGTTGGTACTGTCATCCGAAAAATTCAGCTGGAAAGAACTGAGATCAAACTGCTTTTTATATTCCTTGAATCCAAGGCGGATGTAATCCCCTTTTCCGCTGCTCAGGTTAAAACTATTATCCCCTTTTTCCTGGTATCGCGTTCCGTCCTTCAGGTAAAATTCAAGGAAACGTTTGTCAGCCGATACTTTCATCACCCCGCTTTTGGCAATGATAAAATTATCCTGCAACGGATTGCCCTGCTCGTAAATAATCACATCGCGGATCACACTGTCGTTCGGCTCTTTCTTGCCCACCTTGATTACGAAGTTGCTGATCTTGTCATAGAACACGCCTTCCTTCAGGTCGAATGCGGGTTTGGCCCACACAATATCCGACAACATGGTCCTCGACTTCAGCCAGGCAACCGGTATCACATAGTTGGAAAACATAAAGGCCACACCGCTGATCATGACGGCCACAATAAACAGGGGTCGCATGAAACGGAGCAGGGAAATACCGGACGACTTGATCGCCACCAGTTCAAAACTCTCCCCCAGGTTGCCAAAGGTCATCAGCGAGGAAAGGAGCACCGCAAGCGGCAGTGCGAGCGGCACCAGTACGGCACTCTGGTACCAGATAAACTTGAGGATATGACCAATGCCAAGGCCCTTGCCCACAAAGTCATCGATGTACAGCCAGAAAAACTGCATCACCAGCACCAGCAGGGTAATGAAAAAAGTGGCAATGAACGGTCCCACAAATGCCTTGAGGATGAGCTTATCTAGTTTTTTGAACACTTATCTTTAATGTTATGGATGGCGCAAAAATACGGCTTTCGGAAGAGGAGAAAAGGCTGATCTCCAGCGGCGACTGGATTTTAACAAAGAACGGGATCCTGGCCAAGGTGAACCAGCTGCTGGCGGGCGTAATGCAGGGGCAATCGCACTGGATGGCCGCAAACAGCCAACGCTTTGTTGCAGCCCTGGTGGCGGCTTCGCCAAAAATTTCGCGTGGTGAAAATTACCTCGGACTGCCATGGCTCATGCTCGATTATCCGCGCCTCTTTACCCGCAACGATACCTGTGCCATCCGCGTGTTCTTCTGGTGGGGCAACTTTTTCAGTATCACCCTGCAGCTTGCGGGTCCGTCGCTGAACCGGTACAGCCAGCACATCATTAATGCCTGGCAATCGTTCAACGACCGCAATTACCTGCTGGGTATTGCAGACGACCCGTGGGTGCACCATGCCGGGACCGATAATTACCTGCCCGTAAATGAAATGGATCCGGCCGACTTCCGGCAGCAGGTGGTCAACCGCGGTTTTGTCAAACTGATGACGCTGGTGTCCCTGGACGACTGGGATCTTGCTGCGGAAAAACTGGAAGGGGAATTCAGGTTCCTGATGGAACAGCTGGCTGACTAGTTACCAAGGCGGTGGAACAGATCCTTTACCTGGTGGTCCCAGAGCAGGCTCTGGTCCTTGATGTCCTTCTTCTCGGCAAAGTCAGTGACAACCAGGATGGTCTGGTTGGTGATTTCCGATTTTTCGATCCCGAACTGGAAAAATTCGCCTTTCGGGGCTTCCAGCCAGCGGAATTTAATGTATTTATCATCTTCACTTTCAAGCACTTCTGCCTTATCGAACGACCCGTTCCATCCAAAATAAAAGATGTTATCCCGTTCGTCAACCTTATCGGCAAACCATTCGCCCAGCCCGGCCGGGGTTGAAAGGAATTCATAAAGAATTGAAGGGGAACATCTCACAGGGAATTCTAAGGTATATAATTGCTTGCTCATTGTAGTAGGTTGGAAATCCGATTCCAGTGGCAATAATAAATAAATAAACGACCCATCAAAATTATTTGCCTTTTATTTTTCCCCTATTTTTCGTATTTTACCTATTGCCCAAAATAAAATGAAAACAGGTGCGTTAAAGGAAAGCCAAGTTTTTATAGTGGCAGCGTTGAGGAAAACCAGATAAATTTAGAAGATCCAATAATTTTTGAAAACCCAGAGATAACCCCCGGGTATTCCGTTCCAAGGTTGCAATAAAACCACGGACTGGTATTCCTCGTTAGTTATCTGACAAAAGCCAAAACCTATGAGCATGCGCCAGTTGAAGATCACGAAGTCTATTACCAATCGTGAGTCTCAAAGCCTGGAGAAGTATCTCCAGGAGATCGGGAAAGTTGAGCTGATCAGCCCCGAAGAAGAGGTCCGCCTCGCAGCACTGATCCGGCAGGGAGACCAGGTCGCTCTTGACCGTCTCACCAAAGCAAATCTCCGTTTCGTTGTTTCCGTTGCAAAACAGTACCAGAACCAGGGCCTTTCCCTGCCCGACCTGATCAATGAAGGCAACTTCGGACTGATCAAGGCGGCACAGCGGTTTGATGAAACAAGGGGTTTCAAATTTATTTCCTATGCCGTATGGTGGATCCGCCAGAGTATCCTTCAGGCACTGGCCGAACAGTCAAGGATTGTACGCCTGCCGCTCAACAAGGTTGGTCTGACCAACCGCATCCAGAAAGCATTTTCTACACTGGAACAGCAGTTCGAACGCGAACCGTCTGCCGAAGAACTGGCCGATATGCTGGAAATGGACCTCGATGAGGTAACCGCCACCCTGGGTCTTTCCGCCCGGCACGTAAGCATGGACACCCCCCTTTCAGAAGGTGAGGATGGTACACTGATCGATGTGCTGGCCAACCCCAACGCCGACAAGACCGATGTTGAACTGGAACATACCGAATCATTGAAAATGGAGATCGACCGTTCCCTTAAAACGCTGACTGACCGCCAGAAGGAAGTGATCTGTTACTTTTTCGGGATCGGGGTCGACCACCCCATGAGCCTGGAGGACATCGGCGAAAAGTTCAACCTGACGCGCGAACGTGTTCGCCAGATCAAGGACAAGGCGATCACCAAACTGCGCGCCACCAACCGCACACAGCAGCTGCGGGTTTATCTTGGTTAATATTTAAATACCTAAAGCAACCCGACCTGAATTAAATTTTACTTAAGTACTTAGTATATTTGCTGACCGATTTTAAAGAATGTGATCTTAGGGTCACATTCTTTTTTTCCGGCATTCACCATTCAAATCAGGCAAATGTTCAATTCGTTACAGGAGAAACTGGAAGGCGCCTTTAAAAACCTCAAAGGCCAGGGAAGGATTACCGAACTCAATGTGGCAACCACCGTGAAGGAGATCCGCCGCGCACTGGTTGACGCCGATGTTAACTATAAAATCGCAAAAGAATTTACCGATAAGATCAAGGACAAGGCAACCGGGGAGAAAGTGATCAATGCGATCAGTCCCGGCCAGCTCATGACCAAGATCGTAAAGGACGAACTGACCGAACTCATGGGCGGCCAGGAAGCACCCTTCAACGCCAAGGGCAATCCGGCCATCATCCTCATTGCCGGCTTACAGGGTAGCGGTAAAACGACGTTCAGTGGTAAACTGGCCAATTTCCTGAAAACAAAAAAAGGGCTGTCGCCCATGCTGGTGGCGGCCGACATCTACCGTCCGGCAGCCATGGAACAACTACGTGTGCTGGGCGAACAGATCGGCGTGGATGTACACGTGGAACTGGAAAACAAAGACGCCGTATCCATTACGCAGAACGCCATCCGCGAAGCAAAAAGCAAAAATAAAAATGTACTGATCATCGATACGGCAGGTCGCCTTGCAATCGACGAAGCAATGATGACCGAAGTTGCCAACATTAAAAAGGCAGCAAATCCGAACGAGATCCTGTTCGTCGTGGACAGTATGACCGGCCAGGATGCGGTGAATACCGCAAAGGCCTTCAACGACCGCCTCGACTTCACCGGTGTGGTGCTCACCAAACTGGACGGTGACACACGTGGTGGTGCTGCCCTCTCGATCAAATACACCGTTAACAAGCCGATCAAGTTTGTGAGCAGCGGGGAAAAAATGGATACGCTCGATGTGTTTTATCCTGAAAGGATGTCGCAACGGATCCTGGGGATGGGTGACATTACTTCCCTGGTGGAAAAAGCCCAGGAGCAGTTTGACGAGGAACAGGCGAAAAAACTCGAAAGCAAAATCCGCAAGAACAAGTTTGATTTTGCCGACTTCAAAACCCAGCTGGAGCAGATCAAAAAAATGGGTAACATGAAAGACCTGCTGGGTATGATCCCCGGCCTGGGCAGCAAAATCAAGGACCTCGATATCAACGACGATTCGTTCAAGGGCATTGAAGCCATGATCAACTCGATGACCCTTGAAGAACGCAGCAACCCCGACCTGATCGACGGCAGCCGCCGGAAAAGGATCGCCAAAGGTGCCGGCAAGGATATCAGCGAGGTGAACGCCTTCATGAAGCAGTTTGAACAGATGAGGGATATGATGAAGGGCATGAATAAAATGAATATGTTCGGCAAGATGATGCCGGGGATGAGGAGGTAATTGTCATCCAGGAGGGATCAGCGGTTTGCCCTCCAGGAGGGATCAGCGTTTGTCATCCAGGAGGGATCAGCGCGGTCACAACCGGTATTGCCCGGTCTGAACCGGCAGCCTCCGGTACTGGCTTTGTTTTGATAACGCGTTTAGGGCTTCGCCCTTCACTGGAGCGCGCCTCCCGCTTAGGCCCGGTCAATACCGGTTGTGTCCTGCTTGTGTTTTTTGAAGGGCCGTAGCTTTTTCCTATTACATGGCTTTCATCACCTCCCTGCTCCCTGTATCGCCTGCCGTATTGAGGGGTTGTTGGGTGAGAAAATTACTGCCTGATTCCCTCAACTTACCAGATTTAAGGAGGGGCTTTGCCGCTGGTAAAAAAGGCAGAGAAATGGCTTGGCATTTCCGGCAATGGGACTTACCTTCGCCCTTCCGGTATCGACCGGAACTAACAACTATTGTTTAACGCTGTTAAATTTCTATTTAATGTCAGCAAAAATCCGACTTCAACGTCACGGGTCTAAAAAAAGACCTTT
>SDZZ01000546.1 GCA_004173255.1 Chitinophagaceae bacterium
TTCTCTCCCTGCCACCACCATCCACTTTCATTTTCGTGCGGTACAAAAAAACCTGACCGTATAGTATTCCCCATCCGGAACAGCTGCCTTGGATAATTAAACGGGTTTGGCACCTGGGTGTCTATAATGCCGGCCATGGTAAACCAGTACATGATCCACGAGGAAGTCTGCAATGCAATGTCTTTATCGCTTTCCTTTTCAAGATAACGTTCCAGCGCTCGTATGGGCATGCCTGCATCGGAAGCATGCCAGAACGGCCTGTTCCCGCCATCACTCCTGAACCATCCCTTATCCGTAAACCGCTCACCTAAATGTTTAGCCCGCATTCTCGACTGATCGCGGTAATACACGCTGTCAGTGGCGATCCACAGTTCCGTTGCCGCCATCAATGCACAATAATCATCGATGATGTTTTCAATTCCATCGTCGCAGTATTTTTTATTATTGCTCACGAGGTGGGCATAAGCCCGTTCAGCCGCCTGCAGGTATTGGGATGGCAGATAATCCCCCTGGCTTTTCCATTGTGAAATCCGTGCAAGTGCGGCAATGGCCATGCCGCCACCTTCCCGGAAAGCGCACTGGTAGTCGGAGGTGGTTACACTGTTGGCCAGCAAGCCTGCGATGCGCCTGGCTTTCGGGTTCTTGTCAAAATAACTGAACACTGTCATGTAGAAATAACCTTCATCCGACAACGAGCGCATCATATAGTCAGCACCCCAGTAAGCTTCCGCCCTTAATGAATCGGTCAGCTGCCATTCGCTGATCAGCGCTGGTATGGCTTCCGCTGTATTCACCAGTGACCAGGTTACCAGTGGTGTCTGTTGCGGCATCATATAGTTGGTATAGGCCAGGTGGGAAAAATATTTACTGACGTCGCCAGACGCATCACACCAGCCACCACGAACGTTGGCTGTTTTATCAGACCCGTATAAAACGACCGCGCTGTCAGCATCCCATTCGGCCGCGGTGACCGCCCGCTGGTGCCGGAAATATTGTAGTATGGCACTGATGCTTGTTCGGGTCAGGAACTGGTCACCAATCCGGAATGACGAAGAAACCGCTTTTGCACCTGCTGGTGTTTCAACAACGAGCCTGAATTCGCCGGTTGTATTGAGTTCAGAAAAATCGGCCCGGTAAAAAAAATGACCCGGTCTCCATTCATTGACCTGCGTAGGTTCACCCGCAAAAGACTGGTAAGCCGGCTTGCCTGAAAGCGTTTCGTCAAGATGAAAGAGCAGACGCGCCCCGAGGTTGTTTTCCGTTTCAATCACCGCATATTTCGGTTGTCCTGTGTTGAATCCAACCTGGTTGATATGGATGTTGATTCCACCATCAGCAAAAACATGGAACGGAATAACAAACGCGAGCAGGAAGAGGAAGCAGCTATTTTTCACCGGATGTTTTTTTAACGGCCCAGAAAATGGAATTGCGGAACAGGGTGGTGTAAGCGGTGTTTGCAAAAAGCGACGGCGAATGTCCCATAAAGATATAGATGTTGCAGGCCTTGTATGAAGTGTTGGTCCAGACCACCGGATGGTCGCCCATTTTTATTTTTGAATCAGGTTTATAGCTGCGTTCGTCAACACTGGCGAGCACCGACACATTTGCCCTGGGGCTTTTGTCGTAGGTATACCACTCTTCCCTTTCAACCAGGAAGCTGTCGGGCATATTGTCGAACACCGGGTGATTTGGTACTTCCGCTTTTACCGTTCCATCGGCAAACCCCGGTATGTAGTCCCTGAAACGAATGGAACCCATGAACCGGTAAAACCATGGCCACAGGCCATTTCCATCAAACTCGCCCAGCAGCGTAGCATGATGAAAGCCAATCCATCCACCGGTACCCCGTTCAATATATCCTTCAAAAGCCTTTACAGCAGCAGGCTTCCAGCCATACGGCGGATAGTCAAGCTGGATAAAAAGCTGGTACTGCGCAAGGGATTTTTGAGTGATGCTGTCGGTGCTGCAGGTGTAGTCTATCCTGAAATTACTGTCGGCCGCAAGTTGGTTCAGCCATTTTACGGCTGCTTTTGAATACTCAAGGTGATGCCCGCCATTTTCATAGAGCGCCAGTACGTTGAACCGTGACTGTGCATGACAGGCAGCCGCGACGTTTGCGGCCAGTAGAAGAAGGAAAACCCTGAATTTCATTTCAGGCTAATCTACCGAAAAAGGATTGTTTTACTTCACCAGTACATCCATTTGTTTCGGACGGATGCCCACCCTGAACCGTGGAAGTTGTTCAGAACCACTGGTGGATTCGATTGAATAAGACACAAGGTCCACGTCCCTCAGCTGGATACTGAATAACACCTCACGCATATCGGGTCCGAGAAATTCAATGGCTCCGTTGAGGCCGGTTCCTTTCCCGGCATAAAACAATTCTTTCCATGCAGCTTCATCTGCCTGGGATACCGACACGCGAAGCGGTGCTGAAGGAATGATGGAAATTTTTTCTACTGTTGAAACACGATTTGAAGGCAGGTTGCCGAGGTTGAACCGGAAATTGGCGGCCAGCACTGTTTTTAGCTTAGGAGGCCCTTGTTTGTCGACCACACCGTTACCCGGAATAATCTTCATATTCTGTGCGGCAAAACTGATGGTCAGCACCAGGGCATCCTTCGACGCACCGTCAAGTGCGGAAAG
>SDZZ01000104.1 GCA_004173255.1 Chitinophagaceae bacterium
GGACAATACGACGGCCCGGTGGGTTACAATCGGGAGGAGGTAATGGATTATTGCTACCAGTCGATGGATGAACTGAAGGAATCGATCCGGTTTAAACCGGAAGTGTATACCGAATGGTTCAAGCTGGCGTTTCCAAGGATCGAAACATGGTGGCTGGAACATTTTAAAAACAAATAAAATGAACGTCCTTTTATATATTGCTGTACTGGTGGGCACCTTCCTGGCCATGGAAGGTATTACTTGGCTCACCCACAAATACGTGATGCATGGCTTCCTGTGGTACTTACATAAGGACCACCACCAGGTACAACCCGGCTTTTTTGAAAAGAACGATGCATTTTTTATCATTTTTGCACTGCCAAGTATGGCCCTGATTTTCTTTGGCACATACGATCATGTGTGGTGGATGCAGGCGCTCGGGTTTGGTATCATGGCGTATGGTGCGGCGTATTTCCTGGTGCACGATGTCATTATCCACCAGCGTTTCAAATGGTTTACCCGCAGCAATAACGCCTATATCCGTTCTATCCGCTGGGCACACAAAATGCACCACAAACATCTTGATCGTTTCCAGGGTGAAAGCTTCGGTATGTTGCTGGTGGCAAGGAAATACCGCGACAAAGTGCGGAAGGACCGGAAACTGATGGCTGGTTCAAGAAAAGTGGGATATGCTCCCGAAGCCGAATAACATGATCTGCCACAATCCCCCGATGTTTTCCTTTTAAACTTGCAAACCACCCCCACATACGATTTCATTATCGCCGGCTCTGGCTGTGCGGGGCTAAGCCTGCTGGTGCGTCTGTTGCAGGAACCGGCATTTAACGACAAAAAAATATTACTGGTCGACCGCGATGAAAAGCAGGCCAACGACCGCACCTGGTGTTACTGGGAACGCGGCGCGGGTATGTTTGAACCGGTTGTTAAAAAGACATGGGAACAACTCTGGTTCCGGTCGATGACCCTGTCCCGTTTGTTTGACCTGCCGCCATATCGGTATAAGCTGATCCGCGGGAACGACTTCTACCGTTTCTGCCTGGGCATTATATCAAAAGCACCAAATGTACACCGGCAGTTGGGTGAGGTCAGCGAGGTTGGACAGGATGTATCAGGTGCGTTTGTGGAAGTTAACGGTGAGCGCGTATATGGTCATTATCTATTCAACAGCCTGCTGACTGATAAACCGGTGATGGGAAAAAACGAATACTACCTGCACCAGCATTTCAAAGGATGGGTGATTGCAACACGCGAACCGGTTTTTGATCCTGCAAAGGCGACCATGATGGACTTCCGTACCAGCCAGCATCACGGGGCAACCTTTGTATATGTGATGCCATTTTCGGAAACGGAAGCGCTGGTTGAATACACCCTGTTCAGCCCGGCCCTGCTTCAGCAGGGCGAGTACGAGGCCGGACTCAAACAATACATCAGCCAGCAGCTGGGCATAGATGAGTATGAAATCAGGGAAGAAGAAAACGGGGTGATCCCGATGACGAACTACCGGTTTTCACGCGGGCAGGGCAGGGTAATCAATATCGGTACTGCGGGTGGACAAACACGCGGGTCCACCGGTTACACCTTCCAGTTTATACAGCGTCACTCCGCTGCAATTGTAAAAGCGCTGAAAGCAGGCAGGGATCCATTGCTCGAACCAACTGCTAAAGAAAAGCGCGCGGCTTTCTATGACAGCGTACTGCTGAACATCCTGCATCATAAAACCATTCCTGCACACGAAATTTTTACGCGGCTTTTTGCGCGGAACGACCCGCGGAAGGTGCTGACATTCCTCGACAAGGACAACTCATTGCCGGAAGATATTAAACTGATTTCCACACTGCCCACACTGCCCTTCCTGAAAGCGGCCATGCAGCAATGGTTTTGATTATTTGTGTTTTTACATCCTGCACGCACCACCTATGCGATGCCTCACTGGTCTGGATCCATCTGCATAAACTCCCTCTTCACTGCCTTCAGCATACTGAACAGCTGCGCTACCTGGATCAGCAGCATCACCACCAGGGCAAGTAGTACATACCACGGCAGTTTCACCTTTTCAATATTCTGGATATGCTGGAACTTGTCCAGGTGCCAGCCTGCAAGTGCCGCACCGAAGGCCATGCCAACCAGCAGGAAAGAAAGTAATGAATAAATGACCTTGCGGAACATCACCTTCATGGTGGAATAACCAATCTTGAAATTTTCGAAGATTGCCGCAGGTATAATCAGTATGAGCGTGATCCAGCTCCAGTTCGATCCAAACCAGGTTTCCGACAGGAAGAGGTTCAGCCCAAGGATCAGTACAATCGAAAGTAATCCCCACGGAAACAACAGGAAAGAAGAGGTTTTCTGGTTATTATTAGTGGCCATAAGATCAGTTTGGCTGTAATGTAAATAATTCCGGCATTGGATGGGATTTAACACTAATTGTTTTGTGAAATATACCGTTCGGTATATATTTGTGTCCTAATTATTCCTGATGTCAAAAGCGGAACAGACAAAAGCATTTATTATAGAACGTACTGCCCCGGTGTTCAACAAAAAGGGATATGCAGGTACTTCGATGTCGGACCTGACTGCTGCCACGGGCCTGACCAAGGGAAGCATCTATGGCAATTTCGAAGACAAGGATGCCGTGGCCATTGCCGCTTTTGATTATAACCTGAAAAAGGTAAATGCACTTTTTTCGGCAGAAATGGCGAAGGAAACCAGCATGCGCGACAAGTTGCTGGTGTATGTACGCCTCTACAGCCGTTTTCCGAAATACCCGTTTCCTGAAGGTGGATGCCCGGTTATGAATACCGGTATTGAGTCGGACGATACGCATCCCGCTCTCCGGGCCAGGGCAGGCGAGGCGCTGGTGGGATGGAAGAACCAGATTTCGGACCTGGTGAGGAAGGGCATTAAAACAGGTGAATTTAAATTCGTAAAGGATGCTGAGCAGGCAGGACTTACTATCCTTGCGCTGATTGAAGGAGCAACCATGATTGCCGGTACCACGGGCAACGCTGCTTACCGCACCGCCATCATGCGTTCACTGAAAACAATGATCGAAGGATTCTGACCTTTTTTTCATATAAAATATACCGATCGGTATAATTATTTATCAATAAAAAATCAAACAATGAAACTCTCAGGAAATACCATCCTCATTTCCGGCGGCACCGCAGGGATAGGACTGGAAATGGCAAAGTTATTAGCCCGTGAAAACAAGGTGATCATTACGGGGCGTGACCAGGCAAGGCTGGACAAAGCGCTTGAATCCCTTCCGGGCGTAACAGGCATCCGCTCCGATATTTCGGATAACAAACAGGCCGACGAACTGCTGGCACGCCTGCACAGTGAGTTCCCGGACCTTAACATCGTCATCAATAATGCAGGACGCGCGGTGGTGTACAATATCGGTGACAGTGGTCATGCATACGAATATGCCAGGGACGAAATGAATACCAACTTCCTGGCAATTGTGCGGTTCAATGATGCACTGCTTCCAGCCTTCAAACAAAAAACGAATGCGGCTATCGTCAATGTGTCCTCGGTGGTAGCGTTTGCGGGCTCTGCTATGCTGGCCACTTACGCAGCCACCAAGGCGGCATTGCATTCGTATTCCCGGATCCTGCGCTATGCCCTGAAGGATACCCCGGTAAAAGTGTTCGAGCTGATGCCGCCGCTGGTGAATACGGAATTTTCCAGGGAGATCGGTGGTGAACATGGTATTGCGCCTGGACTGGTGGCACAACACCTGGTCGATGGCCTGCTCAATGACCAGTATGAGATCCACTCCGGCAACACGGAAGATATTTACCAGGTGTACCTCAGCTCACCCGAAAAGGCACTGGAAATTATCAACCAGACACGGGAAAAAGCAACGGTATGAAAAGGGTAGTTATAACCGGTATGGGCGTTATCAGTCCACTCGGTAATTCGGTAGGGGAGTTCTGGAATAACCTGCTGGCAGGGGCTTCAGGGGCCGGGCCGATCACAAAGTTTGACACATCGAAATTCAAAACGCATTTCGCCGCAGAGGTGAAAGGCTTCGATCCGCTGGTCTATATTGATAAAAAGGAATTGAAAAAATATGACCTTTTCACGCAGTATGCACTTGCAGCGAGCGCGCAGGCCGTGACCGATTCGGGTCTTGATTTTGACCACATGCCGGCGGAACAACGCTACGATGCCGGCGTAATATGGGCTTCCGGGAATGGAGGCATCAGCACGTTTGAAGAACAACTGAAAGAGTTCAGCAACGGCGATGGCACCCCCAGGTTCAACCCTTTCTTTATACCAAAAATGATTGTTGATATTGCGGCGGGCGTGATCTCGATCAGGTATAAACTCCACGGTCCCAATTATTGCACCGTGTCCGCCTGCGCCTCTTCCAATACCGCCATCATCAGCGCGTTTGATACTATCCGCCTCGGAAAGGCAACCATTATGATAGCCGGTGGTTCCGAGGCAGCTATCACCGAGTCGTCGGTCGGGGGCTTCAATGCGTCGCAGGCCCTGTCGAAAAGGAACGATGACCCGGCCGGGGCATCGCGGCCGTTCGATGCCACACGTGATGGTTTTGTGATGGGTGAAGGCGCTGCTGCACTGGTGCTGGAAGAGCTGGAGCACGCGCTGGCAAGGGGCGCTCACATTTATGGTGAACTGCTGGGAGGCGGTATGGCAGCTGATGCTTACCACCTGACCGGCACTGCCCCCGATGGCCTTGGTGCAGCACTTGGTATGGGTCGAGCCATAAAGGAGGCCGGTATCGTAGCCGGGGATATCACCTATGTAAATGCGCATGCAACATCCACACCGGTGGGGGACATGAGTGAACTGGAAGGAATCCGGAAAACCTTTGGCAATAAACGGGTGCTGGTTACGGCACCCAAATCAATGACCGGCCATTTACTGGGTGCCGCAGGCGCTATAGAATCGGTGATGTCGGTGTTATCCGTATATCACGATGCCATACCCGGCACCATCAACTGTAACCAGCCGGATCCGATGATCCCCGACGGCATCGAACTGCTCACTGCAGGAAGCCGGCATACAGAAGTTAATTTTGTGCTCAACAATACATTCGGGTTTGGAGGACATACCGCCAGCTCCTTATTCGGTAAATACAAACCGTAACAACAAAACGCATAAAAAAAGGGCTGGCACCAAGTGCCGGCCCTTCCTGTTTATACCGGTCAGTCACTTTAATGATCACTCGCCGGCGCTTCATAAATTTCCAGGGGAAGGCCGTCGGGGTCTGCAAAAAAGGTAAAGCGGCTGCCGGTAAATTCATCGGTCCGGATCTCTTCCACCACCACCCCCTTCGACTCGAGTTCCCTTTTCATGGCCGCCACGTCGGTCGTTGCAAAAGCGAGGTGTCGCAGTCCGCACGACTCCGGCCTCGATGGTCGCGGGGGCGGATCAGGGAATGAGAACAACTCAATAATATACTGCCCGTCCAGCGAAAGGTCCAGCTTGTAACTGTTCCGCGTTTCACGATATACCTCCCGGATCACCGACAGCCCGAGTGTTTGCGTGTAAAAGTATTTTGACCGTTCGTAATCCGAACAGATGACAGCGATATGGTGTATGGAACGAAGCATCTTTTTTTTTACAAAAATACAGTGCCGTTTTTTAGCGATAGCGCACCGGATGGTTTATTCGTACATTAGCAAATACCATCAACAGAACTATGTACCGACTCCTTTTCCTGCTGACCATCACCTGCAGTTGTTCCGCACAGCCACCGTCCGTTATCGATGTAGCGAAAAATATTTCAGCTGAAAGCATGAAAAAAAACCTGTACGCCCTGGCTTCGCCCGAAATGGAAGGGCGTGGCATTGCGACAAAAGGCGATACAATGGCGTCGGTGATGGTGCAGTCGTGGTTTGCTGCCCATGGCCTGCTTGCCCCATATGACCAGGGGAGAAATTATTTCCAGCAGGTCAGTGTAAACCGTATCACTGCAGCCGGCTCACTGACGGTTGGGTCTGTGGTATATGGACCGGGAAAAGGCTGGATGGAGTTATCACACCTAAGTGTAAATGTTCCTGCAGCACCAGTCCTGATGACCTTTTATCGGAATCCTGGTGAACTGAAAGCTGCCGCTGCCAGCGCTGATGTAAAAGGGAAGATCGTTTTGATAGAGGGCGATGTTTTCATCCCTATGTTACGCGATGGCTCAATCGACAGTGTGGAAGCAATCTTCAAAAAGAATGGCGCCGTTGCCGTTGCTTTTTATAGCCTGGCCCTCGACAATGACCTGGAAAGACAAACAGCCGGATCGGTGGAACGTTATGAACGCCCCGATGCGCCGTCTTCAAATGTGGAAGGCATACTTCCGGAAATAATGCTCACAGTGGGTATTGTCGATGAACTGCTCCGGGTTGACGGAATGACCGCGGTGTCCGCGGTCCGGCCCGGTCGTGAACCGGTACTGCTGAAAAGCAGCATGGCAGTAGATGTCAGGGTCACCAAACAACCTGCAACCGCACCCAACGTAATCGGTATACTGCCCGGTTCTGATCCATCCCTGCCGGTGATCATTTTTTCCGCACACCATGACCATGATGGAATCCGTAACGGTGTTCTGTATCCCGGTGCGGTTGACAATGCCAGTGGCACGGTTGCCATCATGGAAGTAGCATCCCTGATGCAGCAGGCCGCAAAAAAAGGATTACATCCAAAGCGTACCATCGTGTTTGCTTCCTTCACCGGGGAAGAAGCCGGACTGCTTGGTTCATTCTGGTATGCCGGTCATCCTGTACACTCCATGGAAAAAACAAAAGCAGTACTGAACATTGATATGCTGGGCCGGGTGGATACCTTTCATGCCGGACGCCGGGCCGATAGCAATTATGCCTACATACTGGTGAAGGATACCGTAGGCCGTGGGCTGCGCAAAAGCCTGGTGGCAGCCAACCATCCGTTTGTCGGACTGGACCTCGATCCGTTTTATGAGGATCCGAAACGCGAACCAAGAAGACTGATGGGGTCCGACCAGTATCCCTTTTTCCTGAAAGGCGTGCCGTTTGTCCGGATCGATTGCGGATTTGCAGCCGACTACCACCGACCAACAGATACGCCGGACAAGATCAATTACGACCTCCTGAAACGCCAGACACAACTGGTATTCCTCACACTGTGGAACCTGGCAAATGACTGAGGGGTAAAACGTATCCACCGCCATGTCTCAATGCTGCCAGCCATTGTTTGAATCCTGTAAGCCATTGTTTGAATTTTGTAATCCGACCCGTTTTTGATTTCCTAATTTTGGGTCCTGGTCCCTACCGGACCTGTAAAAGGAAGTTTTATGGCGCAGACCGAATCGATTGAAGATTTTTACCGGCAGAAAATTGCCTGGTTGCCCGATAACCTGCAGGGTGAAATAGGTCACTTCAACGTGTTCCGCCTGGAAGATTGTATCGGACCCACACCGGCAAATCCGGTGCAATACGCCCGTCGTGACTTTTACAAGATAGCCCTGATGCGCGGTAAACATGTGTACCATTACGCCGACAAAAGCCTGGAAGTTTCCGGAACCACATTACTTTTTTTTAATCCGCAGGTTCCATACACGTACGAAAACCTTTCGAAAGACCCCACTGGTTTCTTCTGCATTTTCAAAGAAGCTTTTTTTACTGAAAAAATCCGGGGCGGTATCCGCGACCTGCCCATGTTTGCCCCCGGTGCACAACCGGCTTATGTACTGGATAAAAAGCAGGACAAACATGTGAGCGCAATATTTGAAAAAATGCGGGAAGAGATCGGGTCCGATTATATGTATAAGTATGACCTGATCAGGAACTACATCACCGAGATGATCCACTATGCACTCAAGATGAAACCGAGTGAAACACTGTACCAGCATACCGACGCAAACTCAAGGATCACTGCTGTGTTTACCGAATTGCTCGAAAGGCAGTTCCCGATCGAATCCCCCACGCAGCGGTTCACGCTTCGTTCGGCACGTGATTTTGCCGACCAGCTGGCAGTGCATGTCAATCACCTTAACCGTGCTATCCGCAGCACCACCGGTAAAACCACCTCCGAACATATTTTCGAAAGGGTTACCACCGAAGCCAAAGCATTATTGAAACACACCAACTGGAATATCGCTGAAATCAGCTACTCGCTTGGGTTTGAGGAGCCCGCACATTTTAACCAGTTCTTCCGCAAACAGACCAATCTTACCCCATCTGCATTCCGCCATTAACATTTCCCCGCAGTTCGACCTGACATCGGCCAGGCACCGCTATTTCAACGGTCGTTACTGCCCCGTGTATAAGTGCGACCAGCCTCGATAAATGACCACATTGTTTGAATTATGTAATCATTGGTTTGACACCTGTAATGATCACCATCACACATCGCGTTAGCTTTGTATTACAGATCTGGTCAAAAAATATTATTCATTTCAAACACGAAAACATGTCAGGTAAAATATGGTTCATCACCGGCGCTTCAAAAGGGCTGGGACTTTCACTCGTAAAAAAATTATTAACCGGAAACTACCGGGTTGCGGCAACCTCGCGTAACCTTGCTGAGCTCATATCGGCCGCAGGCGAAAAAAGCGACTACTTCCTGCCACTGCAATGTGACTTAACGGATGAAAGCAGTGTAAAAAAAGCCATTGAGGACAGCACCGCATACTTCGATACTATCGATGTGGTGGTCAACAACGCAGGCTACGGCATGACGGGTGCCATTGAGGAACTGACCGATGCAGAAGCCCGCCGTAATTTCGATGTCAATGTATTTGGTTCACTGAATGTATTGCGTAATGTACTGCCCGTACTGCGCAGGCAGGGTTCCGGACGCATTTTCAACATAGCTTCCATTGGCGGTTTCTATGGAGGCTTCCCGGGGTTTGGTATTTATTGTGCTACCAAGTTTGCCGTGCATGGGTTCACTGAATCGCTCGCCGAGGAAGTACGGCCTTTCGGCATCCAGGCAACCGTGGTATCGCCGGGTTATTTCCGGACGAGCTTCCTCGAATCAAGTTCACTCAGCTCGCCGTCAGCCCCGTTAAGCGAGTACCAGAGTGTGCGCGATACGGAAAAACTGCACAGCGAATCCATCCGCGGCAACCAGCCGGGTGATCCGGATAAGGCAGCAGAGGTAATGATCGATGCGGCATCACGGACGATCCAGCCAGTGCAGTTGTTTCTTGGTGCAGATGCTTATGGGATGGCGGAGAAGAAAATCAGCCTGGTGCAGGCCGACCTTGAATTGTTCAGGGCAACGGCAACGGCTACAGCATTCTGACAAGACGCCTTAACACATTAGGCAGACGCGAGCTTGTGTTGTGCGCGCAAACCGGCGAGGGCGCGAGGCAATCGCGCCATGAAAACGCCGGCACCGTTCAGGCACCTTCGTCCGCTGTATCAGCATCGATACTTCGTCTGAAAAGGATAGATAGCTGCGCTTCCAGGAGTGATCATAAAAAAAACCAGCCGGCATGGTGCCGGCTGGTTTTTTTTATTTTGTCCCGCGATGTCAGGGATTAATTTAAAATCAATTGGTAGGTGTAAGCTCATTGCGTGTAGCAGCCGATGTCTTCACCATTTCCTTTTCCTGTTTGGCTGCAATGTACTTACGGATAAAATCTTTTTTGGAGTCATGGTAAGAAGACACCGCGCCGATTTTATAAAGGCTGTAAATATAAATCCAGGCAAGATCAAGCTGGCCTGGCAGGAACCCGGCCCTCGCACTACCTGGATACAGGTGGTGGTTGTTATGCCATTCCCCTGCAAACAAACCCGGACGGGCCTGGTTGATGCTGAGGTTGCTGCGATCGAAATCGACACCATGGACATGTTTCTCTTCACCACCGCCATGACCTGTGTAGTTGAACGCCCGTACACCGACAAACCAGACTACTGCTGCCGTGAACAGCGCGGTTGCAAGGCCATGTCCGCCGATCAGGTACAGGGTACCATACCAGAACGCCCAGTTCAGGAACCAAAGACCAATGGTATAAACCGGCGACGCAACAGAACCCCATTTCTGGTACTGTTTATAGCTGTTAATCCATACACCAGTATGCTGCATGAAGAAGGCAACACGTTTGTAGTCCGCTTCACTCAGCTCCTTGTTAATGCTCTGGTGGTTGACGTCCGACAGCATACAATAAAGTAATCCGCCTTTCGGATTGTAAGGATCACCCGGCATATCACTTTTAACGTGGTGCACGTGGTGGGAGATCACATAAATTTCTTCAGGGAAAGTTTTGATGGCCAGATTCTGCGTAATGATCCGGAAGATCGGGTGGCTGAACTTAAAAGCCTTATGGGTACAGTACCGGTGGAACCAGATGGTACCATGCGTACTGATCATGATAAAGGTGTAAACAATAGCTACTGCCAGCAAAGGCCAGGAAAAGTAGTGGACAAAAAACAGGTACACAAACGGAGCCATTAACGTGGCCATCAGCCAGCTCGTGAGCGAAATCCAGTTCCGTTTGTCTTTGAAAACATTGATCCTGGAAAAAGCTTCCGACCACAATTGTTTCTTTGTCGGTTTGATAAGTTCGCCTTTTTCGTCCTGCCATCCGTAGGAAGGAGTTTGAAGGATATTGTCTATAAAAGCCATGATGGGTGCAAAATTATGTACTGAAAATCTTATGTATACAAGCGATTGCCGTAAATCTATGATAATAAACGTTTCAAAATCCAAAACAGATGTAAGGGATTGGGCCTTAACATCTCAGATACTTTCTTCCACGATAGTAAATGAAGGTCTTATGAATTTAATCAATTAATAATCAGTTACTTATGAATTTATCTAAAGAAAATGCCTGAGCCCGTGCAATAAAATAGTTAACCCGGTAAAATTCTGGCCCACCGTGATCCGCAGGTTGCGACCTCCGGAAACCCTTAATCAGGTGCGTTTCCAGAGCCCGGTGTATTTGGCCTGGTGTTTCTCGCTGGGCTCTTTGGCGATCAGTCCCATTGCCTTTTCCTTCACGCTTTCATCGCGGAACTGGTCAAATAACCGGCGGAAATTGTCAATGATATCAAAACGGGTCAGCGTTGCGTTTTTTTCCCCGGCGCACTCCTCAAAGCGGATAGCGAGGCGATCGGCCACCAGGTCCTGGTGCGCTTTATCAATGATCCCGATTTTCCAGGCCGATTGCAATGTGTGCCGCGCAGTTACAAATTTTTCATCTTTTGTAACCAGCATCAACCTGTCGAAGTCCTTCAGCATCCGATTTTCCGGATCACTCTTCGCAAGGTTGGCAAGCAACTGGGTAGCAATGGCGCGTTCATGATTATTACCACTTACCGTAAGCTCCAGCAGGTCATCCCATACCTCATACGCCCAGGTTACCGGATTTTGTGTTTCCTTCATCAGGTATTGGAAGGCCTCATACCTCACGTCCGCGTCCTTCGAGCGGAGATCGGAATAATATTTCTTGCTTAGATCATCCATCAGGGATTCCATTTGCCTGCAATAATAAACTAAAAAAATGTGGAGTTACCTTCCACCTCTTCGTGCAGTTTTGCAAATACCGAACTCCGGTTTGGTTCCATGTGCTCTTTTTCCTGTGCTCAAGAAATGTTAGCCTGTATGATGGTGACTTTTGTCCCGTCACCGTTTTCGCTCAGCAGGTAAGCCACCTTGTTATAATTTTCCGGTTTATCTTCTTTCGCGCCCATCGCTGCGGCGATAATCGTTCCGCAGAGTATACAAGACAAATGCCCGGCAATTGAAGCCAGGCTTTGTCATTTAAATTCAAACGTGCGGACAGGAATGATCAGTCTTTACTTCGATTTGCCCCAGTTGTCTTCCATTTTATCATACGACTTCTTGTCAACGGTGGAGTTCTTCTTCGATTTCGATGTGCCCTTCTTCTTCTTTGCATTGATATTGT
>SDZZ01000547.1 GCA_004173255.1 Chitinophagaceae bacterium
TAACCATCCGGATGGACGGACCATCGGTGCATCGCATGCACTGATCGACTCGTTTATCAAAGACTATGCAGGCCAGCAGCTGATCCTTGATTTTGAGGGTTCCGATATCCGCAACGTTGCATTTTTCTACAGCAGTTTCGGTGCAAGGGAAGAAAAGTATCTGGGAGTAAAAGCGAACAAACTTCCGTTTTATCTGAAGTGGCTGAAGGACCAGGGGCAACCCTGATCCCAAAGGAGTGTTGTTGTCAGCCCGCATGCATTTCCTAGTCGTCCCGTAGAGATCCGTTGCGACTGCATAGGAATCCAGTTGTCATCCGTGAGGGGTACTACCTCAGGAAAGGCTTCAAGCTTAACAAGCGAGACTCACAACCTCCTAGTTAAACGCTGATGCCCTTCCCTCGAGCAGCTTCTCCGCCAGCAACAAATCAACCGGCTTCGTAATCTTAATGTTCGTCTCCTCCCCTTCCACCAAAGCGATCTTGAGTCCGAATGCCTCCACCACTGTGGCTTCATCGGTAAACTTATCCTTGTAATCGATCTGGTAGGCCGGGATTAAAATCTTGCTATGGAATGTCTGGGGGGTCTGGACCATCATCACTTTCTGCCGGTCCAGCACCTGGTTCCCGTCTTCCATGATAAATCGCACACTGTCCTTCGACACAACGGCCGGAACAGCCGTTCCCAATTCAACAGCCTGCTCATAACAGCGATGGATGAGGTCACGGGAAACCAGGCAACGCACCCCATCATGGACAAAAATAATGGACTCGTCTTCAATCAATGCCAGGCCATTCTTGACCGACTGGAATCGGGTGTCACCACCTGCCGTCAACCGGATCCGGTCTTTATCAAAATATCCATCAATGATTTCCTGTGCCATATCTGTATGATCAACCGGCAGCACCAGCACAATTTCCAGGTCCTTATACGAATCGAGGAAGGCCTGGATGGTGTAATACAATACCGGCTTATCGTTCAACATCAGGAATTGCTTGGGTAACGGGCTACCCATCCGGGTACCGGTTCCCCCGGCAACTATCACAGCGTACTTTTTCATGGCACAAATTTAAAGCAGTTCAGGCACCTGACACAACAGCTCTCAATGTAAAAAAAAGAGACAAAAATAACCGACCCAACATTATCAAAGCAAAAAAAATGTGGACCAGTATGTAAACAAAATATTGGAATACCACTCGGCTAAAACAGGTAACCCAAAGACACCCAGAGCTGGGTATCGCAGTAATTACCAACGGCGGGGCCATCCGGCGAAGGTTTATACTTGAAGTAGGAACCAAGCCCAAGGCTCGTTTGCGCATCCAGCACCAGCCGTTTTTTACCAATCATCTGCGCGCCGATCGTAATTCCGGTGCGGAACGAATTACGCGTAAAGTCAAGTACATGTTCATCCGCAAACAGTGGTTTTTTTACATTGTAAACGGACTTTCTCAAAGTGCCCGCATACACACCGAAGTACTTCGATACCTCGCCTGGTTCAACCCAATCCTGGAAAAACTTTGCGCGAACAAGCAGTCCCTTGTAATTATATTTTTCCACCCAGAAAAGAGGTTTGAAAAATCCGGAAACATACGCCACCTCCATTGAAAACCTGGAATTGAAAAAATACTCCCCGGAAAGATTCGGACGCTGTGCAATCACGTTCAGCACGTTGGTCTTCAGGATAAATCCACTCTCCACATAGTCTGGTTTCGCCCGCGAAACCAAAGGTGATTCGTCCTGTGCAAAAACAAGGGTTGAAAAAAAGACAGATAAAACGCAGTAAAGAAATTTCATGGCAGTTGGCTGGTAGCCAGGTTTCGGTTATGAGGCCAGGCTAAACATCATCTTTGTAAATCGCAGTGAAATTCACTCCCGCACTTGTCCGCATGCCACGGTACATACCCGCACTGTTAAATAACAATGCCGCATTTCCCTTTGCGTCCACGCCAATCATCCCTCCCTCGCCTTCTATTTTGATAAGACGGTCATTCACTACCACATCCATCGCTTCGCGCAGGCTGAGTCCTTTATATTCCATCAGGCAGCTCACGTCATAAGCGGCAACGGCACGGATAAACATTTCGCCGTGACCCGTACAGCTGATGGCGCAGGTCTGGTCATTGGCATACGTGCCGGCGCCAATAATCGGACTATCACCGATGCGTCCGTATTTTTTATTGGTCATGCCCCCCGTACTGGTTGCTGCCGCAACATGTCCATTTACATCGCAGGCCACTGCACCCACTGTCCCGAATTTTTTATCTTTCGCGTGATGGTCCAGCATGGTCTTATCACTCCCTTGTACAGACTTCCATTGGTCGTACCTGAACTCCGAATAGAAATATTCATCAGGCTCGAGGGTAAAACCCTGCGCGGTTGCAAAATCATTTGCCCCCTTGCCACCGAGCATCACATGTTCACTGGCCGTCATCACCTTGTGCGCCAGCCGGATCGGGTTACGGATGTTTTTTACAGCACTTACCGCCCCCGCAGCCAGGTCCTTTCCCTGCATCACTGACGCATCCAGCTCGTGACCGCCATCGCTGGCGAAAACAGCACCGCGGCCAGCGTTGAAAAGGATATTGTTCTCCAGCTCCATGGTAGCCGCCACCACCGCATCAACTGCTTCTCCGCCTTTTTCCAGTAC
>SDZZ01000548.1 GCA_004173255.1 Chitinophagaceae bacterium
AGCGATACCATTATAAAGGTTAATAAAACATTTGTTGGTTGTTGATTGCAAGTCGCCGGGAGCCACGATGCTTTCTACGCTAAAAGTGTGAGTGATCAGTTGTGCGCCTTCATTGTCATCATTTTTCTTACAGGAATTGATTGTCAGTGTCAGGCAGGTCAGGACGATGAAAAAGCTGGAAGTGAGTTTCATTTGTTTGGAGTTATTAGCGGCGACCAGGGTTATGGATAAATGTTGTTTAACCGTTTCATATAATTTGTGTTTAGCGTCTGGAGAAACCCGAAGGTAATGGGTGGCCGGGCATTGCGGTGGGTGAATGAGTAAGCGTCAAAGCGTTCCCTTATTCCCACACAAAAAAAGCAGATCTGGTGAGTAAACGGTGACTCATGAACTCCCTTATGCATGCTTTGCTTTGTCAGCATTGTTGGTCAGGAAAACCCTGCACCCGGGAATGAGGATACGGCTAGTGCTCTACTTCCACTTCCTGGCAATACCAACAGCCGTTTCCAGCATGTAAGGGTCCCAGTTTTCAAAATCCCACGCAGTGCCTGCCAATGCCGATTTCCGGAGACGCGCAAGGGCCTCTGTTCCGTCTGTCGAGGTTTCGAGGATTTCGGAAAGTTGACGCTGCTGCTGGTAAAGGACTTCGTCCTCTGCAATTGAAAACGGGAGCCCGTTTTTGTGGGGGAGGAAAATGTCAGTTGGGTTGCTGGTCGCTGGCAGTGATTTGACGATCCTGTCCATCCTGTCGAAATCTTCCCTGAACCCGGATTTGCTCCCGGCGGAATTGAGTGCCGTACCCAGTTGCTCAAGAACTACGTACCGCAGATTCGGACAGCGTGGAATTGTTTGTTCGAGCAGTTGAAAAACTGCTTCGGGCACCCGGTCGTCATGGGTATCCCGTCTTATGGACCTGACAGGTTTCAGGATGGAATCTTCAAAGCTTCCCCCGGAAATATGGATTTCCCGAACCTTATCAAGGGGATATAATTCGATCAGATCCTCAAAGTCCATGTTAAAATTATGGAGCTGGCAATACAGATTATGCAGGTCGAGAATAATAAACCCATTTACTGGAAGAAGAAGTTGTTGCAGGAAATCACCGTGTCGTTTCACTTCGTCCAGCGAATAAGCAAAAGCCAGGTTCTCCAGTCCAACTGCGCACCCGGCTGCATCTTGTATTCGTTTCAGCCGATCCCGGCCAATAGCGAGCGTGCTGCCGGTGAAAGGAATATTTATCGGGGCTCCCTGGTGGAAATCCCGACCGGTCATGAACCCAAAATGTTCGGTAACATGATCAAACGGAAATTCGGTTGCGATTTTTCGAAGCTGGTCCAGCCATTGTTGCTGGCCGTGCAACCACCTGCCCGTAAAAAGGGAGAAAAAAACACCGTGGCCAACCAGCCTGCCGGCCCGACTGTAAGTCAAAAGAAGTTCCCGGAACCATTCAGGAATCACCGTACTGCCAAAAAGAGTGTCGAATGACCATTCAATCCCTTCCACCTTGCTTTGCTCAAGCAGGGGCAGGCTGGCGGTCAGGATGTCGGTATCCAGGTTACAGGCGATTGAAGAAAATGGCTTCTGCATTATTATGTCGTGAATCAGCTGCTAGCCCATGCCGCAGCCAGGACAGTTACCGGGTGCCGGAGTGCTTTTCGATTCTTTGTGCTCCTTGTCTTTCACGCTGTCTTTATCCTTTGTACAGGAAACGGTGGATTGCAGTACCACTCCCACCACGATGGCGGCAAGCAGTGAGTTGGATAGTTTCATTTTGACTTGTTTTTGGATCCGGGCTACGCCCTTATGCAGCTTGACAGCCGGTGCATGCAAAACGTGGCACGTGATTATTTTTTCGTGTCGATTCCGGTGGCCCTATAGTCTCTTTTTGGTTTGTTTATCTTCCAGATAACGAATTCATATTTAGCGCTGTTTTCAGGCTTTCGGCCAGGTACGTTGTGCATCCTTCTGGCGTACCGCTACTTTTTTCCCTTCACCTTGCTTAATGCATTTAACGCCAGTTCTTCCAAATACCCCACCACCTGCTCTTCATCCTTCCGCAGCCCAAAATCCGTGAGAGAGGGAAGATTGTACATAAAGAAAACCTGGAAGTGCGCCATCTCTATAATCGTACTGCTCAGTGATCGCGGGTATTTGTAACGCGGATTGCATTCAAGAACAATCTCTGCAACCTTCGCGCAGAGATCCTTGTAAGGCTTAAAAAGAAGGTCTTTGTTATCGTCAGACACTTTTTTCGTGAGGTACGCCTTTGATCCTTCAGCAATGATAATCTTATGGAGTAGTTTCTCATCGACATGACTGGTGCTTGTGTCGTCTTCGACGTTCGCGGCAAGAAGCCGTATTACGGTTTTTAATTTTACCACCGGGTCCGAAACATTCTTTGTTTGCACACCCACCCTGTACTCCAGCCAGCTCCAATACCAGGCCGTCAGGTAAATCAATAGCCGGTGCTTGTTTTCGAAATATCTATATACACCGGCTTCGGTAGTTCCAATCTCCGAAGCAAGTTTTTTGAAAGTAAATGCCTCAAACCCCCCGGATTCAATAAGAATAATTCCCTGCTCTATTATTTTACGCCCCAGGTCGGACTGCTCCGGATCCCGCAGGAAAAGCTT
>SDZZ01000549.1 GCA_004173255.1 Chitinophagaceae bacterium
ATGGACATGGACCGCTTCCTTCGCGAAATGCTGAAGCAGCAGGACCAGGTAACCTACAGCCCGCTCTACTTTGTGGCGCCGCATTCGTCAGACAATAGTTTTATCCAGTATAAAACAGAACAGCAGATCAGCACACAGGAAAAAAGCCCGACGTTCCAGGCAATCACCACCGAAGCCTTTGCGCATTTCAAAAATGCAAAGGATGGTGACACCTGTTTATTTTTTTACAGCGGACACGGATCACACGCTGATGCAGCGCCGGAATTCTGGCATGCCAAGCCCGACCGGCAGAATGAAACGCTGGTCTGTCTGGATAGCCGTGATGAAGACAATCCATCCGCCAGGGATCTCCTCGATAAAGAATTCGCTTTTTTACTGACAGATGCACTTGGTGTAAAAAAGGTCCACTGCGTTCTAATCATGGACTGCTGCCATTCGGGTGGGAATACAAGGGCGATGATTGATGAGCCCGCCGGTATTGGCCTGCGGCAGGCACCGGCGTCAAAAAATAAAATCGCGCTGAAAGACTATCTCGGTTTCAATACCGGATTTTACGGAAAGGAAGGCGGCAAAGCCGAAGTTCCTATCGCCCGTTATGTGCACCTGGCGGCCTGCCTGGACACTGAGAAGGCCCGCGAATCGTATAAGGGCGGACTTTTCACTCAAAAATTGGTGGAGGTTTTGCGACAAGGCGGTACCAGTAAGAGTTATCGTAACCTGGTGCAACAACTTACCGTAACGGTAAACGGCCAGTCGGAAAAACAGAACCCGGTGTCCTATGCACGGGAAGAAAGCGACCTCGATCTTCGTTTCCTAGGAACCGGCATAGAGCCCTACCGTCGTTCTTTCGAAGTACGTTACGATCATGATCGCCAGCAATGGATTATGTACGGCGGTGCCATGCACAACATCCTTCCATCGTCGGCCGACCGGAAGACCATGGTCTCCATCAACGGCATCTCCAAAAGGATAGAAGTAGTGGAAGTGGCCGCAACAAAATCGGTGCTGGATAAAAAAGCTATGCCGCCGGCATCAGATGATAAGGCACAGTTCCAGGCATACATCACACAGATGGGCGAAGCCGGATTAAAAATAGCGGTCACCGAAGCCATTGCATCGAACCCGACAAAAATGGCTTCGCTGCGCGACGCGGCTACCAGCGGCAATTACCTGTTCTTTTCGCTTGTTACGGCTGCTGACCCCGACTATTTGATCCGTCTCAGCCCCGACGACCAGTTTATCCTCACCAGCCCTTCCAGCGAAATCCCGTTGTTCAAACGGAAACAGGATGCTGCCGTTTTCCTGGATGATGTCGAAACATTTTCACGGTGGACCAGCATCAATAAAATGGACAATCCGGCCAGCGCGTTCAAGCCGGATGATTTTGAATTTAACCTGGAAATCATAGAAGGGCAGTCCCTCGGTTCGCTCGACCAGCAAACCGAAGAGGCGCTGACCTCGGTAAAATCCCCGGCCATACCTGACCAGGAAATTGTAGTAAATTATTTGAACGATAAACAACCAGCAATACGGTTAAATATAAACCTCCGGAACCCATCGCTCGTGCAGTGTTATGTGGGTGCTATTTACCTGGACCCGCTCTATGGGATCGGGCCAAAATTTACCGACAATGGGGCACGTTTACAAAAAGGAGGTGAAGTGTTGCACCTGCAATGGAATAAGAACGGGAAAAACCGACGAACTATTCCAATTGTGTTAAATAAAGAATACACCAGGCTGGGTATCAATGAAGCAACCGGTTTCGTCAAAATCTTTGTGTCGACAGTGCCCATCAATGTTGAGCGGTTTGTGCAGGAAGGCCTGAAGATGGATGAACAGTTTATGCAGGCGAGACCGGCAGACCGCAGCATCGGGCTCGAAGATAACAATGATATCGACCAGGCAGACTGGACCGTGTTTACTTTCCCCGTTAAAACAATTGGTCCCAACAAACAAAAAACCATAACAGGTGGTACCGCCACCGACCTTGGATCTGTAACGCTCGAAGCGCCACAATCATTTACGGCATCAGTGTTCGCGGCCACAACCGGTGATGTAACGGCCAAACTCCGCAACATGAACCGGGCGGCTCATCCTGATGCCCTGGTATTGTCGCAGATGGCCATGCCACCAGAATCCATCTGGGGTGATGTTGTATCGGGTGACCAGGTCTTTCCGACAGAGTATACACCGGGTGACTCCTCTTCCGTGCAGGTACTCGAGCTGACGGTACCTGGTGGAGAGAACGCCAACCGCTCAGCCGAAGGTTTTCATTTAAGCCAGGGGGAAGAATTATTGATTCGCCCGAAAAATAAAACCCGTGACATCGACAATGAGGGTTGGGAAGAAACCACCATCCCGTTTGGGTTTGATGAGAAAGCGCAGGCTTATTTCCCCATCGGTTATACGGATAAAGACGGCGTGATCCACATTGAAACACTGCCCCCGGAAACAGCCGGCGTGATCGGAAGTAATGAAAAACTCAGCCGCAGTTTTGGCGGTTCGGTCAAACTTTTCTTTAAAAAAATCTTTCGTCGAGAGCAGGTTAATACCCTGACCCTGTACCAGCTGGAAGGGGATGGAAAGTGGACAGAAATCAGCACGGATCCGGCGATAATAAATACAACAC
>SDZZ01000550.1 GCA_004173255.1 Chitinophagaceae bacterium
GCGTTTTAATGATGTAAACCTTTCCGTCAATTAAAAACGACCTATGAAGTTCAACCAGTACTCACCTGAATTTGCAGATAAAACGATCCGGCTGCTTGACCAGGAAGTCGCAAATCCACTCCTGGTATTCCAGGAGGTTTTTGAGTTCTATGACCTGAACCATATCCGCATGCAACTAAATGACTGGCTCGAACTGGCATTCAGTTCGGATGACGAAGACCTGAAAGATGCGATACCGCGGGTCAATCTCATGCAGTTTGCGCTGCACATGGAAGCTATGGCAGAAGCGGCTTTCCTGTTACACAACCGAACTGGTCATGGCAAACCGGCAATTCCTCCAAATGATTTTGCTGCACCGGGCAGGGGTGCCGGCCCCGCTCCGAATGCTCCAGTGAAACCATTGGGTACAGTTGGCTAATTTTGCGGTATGACTCCCATTCCGCAAGGCATTTTCCCCGCGATACTTTTCCAGTCGGCTCCGGCTCCTGCAACAGACGGCATCATGAAACCGATGAAGGAAAATGGTTATGCGGACAGTGGTGCCGACGTTGGTTTTGCGTTGCAACAGGCCGGCCTGAAGATGGTCTGTCCCGTTGCTGAACCGCATATCAGCATCGACCGTGAATGGGTGTTTCCCGATAATGCAGCGGGCATTTCGCACGCATTGAATAAAGGGGCCAATGTTATCTGGCTCAACACGGTGCTTTATAAAGACCATCCTATTGAGGACTTCCTGCGGAAAGGAGTGGCAGTGGTTGGCCAGGATCCGCGATCTGTCCAGCAGTTTGATGATAAATGGCTGACCAGTGAAATGCTGCAGTCCGCCGGTATTCCCGTTCCTGCCAAGACAAAATTGTTTGCAGGCGGCCCTGCTGCTGCGCCATTCAGTTTTCCGTTTGTTGTCAAACCCATCCGTGGCCGCGGCAGTCAGGGAGTATACCTGGTCCGCAACCAGGAGCAATTTGAACAAACCCTGGGCACCTTGTTTGCTGGTGGCCTGTATGGCAGCGCTGTATACGCCGAACCTTTCCTGTCTGGGGAAGAAATCACGGTTACGGTAATGCCACCGGGTACCTATTATATATTTGATGAAGAAGTTACCAAAGCGGACCACTGGTGCCTGACGGCAGTGAAACGGTTTAACCACCAGGATGGTGTTGCACCCTACAATGGCGTGGTGCCCATTGTGGAGAACAGCCGTGTCATCAGTGCCAGGGAACAGGAAAGTAATGCGATCCAAACCGTTTATGGTCATTGCGCGAAAGCCGCGGCATTAACCAATGCCAGGGCGCCCGTAAGGATCGACTGCCGGCAGGACGAAGCAGGCACGTACCAGCTCTTTGATTTGAATATGAAACCCAACATGACCGGTCCGTCACGACCACACCGCTATGACCAGGATAGCCTGGTAGCACTGGCCGCGGCTGACCTGGGATGGAATTATACCGACCTGCTGATCAATATCCTCAACCAGCATTGGAGGAAAGGGGAGTGAACAATCGCTCAACCGGCCATCTTAAAGTTTGTCGTTTACCGACTCAAATCAGGCCGCTGACCGGTAGTGGCACCATTCGCCGGTAACAGGGCCATCCCCGCCTAAATTTAACCCCCTTATTTCTGAAATAGTGTACTTTTAAATCTCAATCTTAACAAAACCATTCAAAATGAAAGGAACAAAAAATCTGGCGTTATACGTAATTCTCGGGATCGTACTTATCCTTGTGTTCATTGGCTGCGGTAAATACAACGGCCTTGTGAAACAGGACGAAACAGTAAAGAACGCCTGGGGTAATGTCAGTACAGAATACCAGAAGAGGAATGACCTGGTACAAAACCTGGTTAATACAGTAAAGGGAGCGGCCGCATTTGAAAAAGAAACGCTGACAGGATTGGTGGAAGCCAGGGCCAAAGCCACTTCCGTGAATTTTACCGCAGAAAACCTGACTGACGAAAACCTCGCAAAATTCCAGGCTGCGCAAAGCCAGGTGTCCGGTTCACTGAGCCGTTTGCTGGCAGTAGTTGAAAATTATCCTGACCTCAAGGCCAACCAGAACTTTTTGCAGTTACAGGGGCAACTGGAAGGCATCGAAAATGATATACGCGGTTCGCGCAACCGATTCAACGGGGCGGTACAGAAGTATAATACTGAAGTGCGTTCATTCCCGACCAACATTTTTGCCGGCATGATGGGCTTCAAAACCAGGGAAGAATTCAAGGCAGATGCCGGGGCCGAAAAAGCACCCAAGGTAAGTTTCTAACCCTGATACAAACAGAGAATGAAATCAAAAAAGACGTTGCTGGTCGCTGGCATTATCGTGGCAGTGATCATCCTCTTCCTGGTTACCTCCTATAATGGGCTGGTGTCGAAGGAAGAGAGTGTAAAAAAATACTGGGCTGAAGTGCAGAGTACGTACCAGCGGCGGCTGGACCTCATTCCAAACCTCGTTGCAGTGGTGAAGGGCGTATCGGAATTTGAATCCTCTACACTGGAACAGATTGCAGAGGCGCGCGGTAAGGCGCTGGCGGGACAACAGAATGCAAACCTTGACGGGAATAATTACTCGCAACAAAGTGCGGCGCAGGATACGCTCGCCGCGGCTGCCAACCGGATGATAGTTATCATTGAAA
>SDZZ01000551.1 GCA_004173255.1 Chitinophagaceae bacterium
GGCTATGCTGTTTCTGAGGAGGTGTTCATCTTGTGGGACGACGATCCGTCGGAATGGGCACCACAAAACCATAGCTGTGATGCCAACACCGGTCTTGACGGACTCAATGTGATCGCTCTTCGCCCAATCAACCGCAACGAAGAACTGACACTGGACTACTCCCAATTCCTCGATGAATCGATGGAGCCGTTCCAGTGCCAGTGTGGTTCGCCTAAATGTCGCGGGCTTGTAAAAGGGGTGCTGAATAATTCGGTTACCTCCCGTGAACAGTTACTTTATTTTCAGAAACAATAGCAACGCTCGCACGATGGTCTATCGGTACTTCCGGTGATTTTGCGTCGGAACTGCTGGCGGATTACAGTCTTTAGTTGAAGTTCATTTTTAGTCTTGCCCAGAGATATCGAATGTGATTTGCTGGCGGCGGTAGGCTTTGACAGCCTCACCCTGCCAGATGGCAGGCGACCATTTTCCAGCTTTCCTGATCACCCGCATGGCTTCTTCTTCCATGCCATACCCCAGATTTGTCAGCGGTTTGATCCTGCTCATGGAACCATCGACATCTACTACAAATTCAATGATTACTTTGTGTTTGCCGGACGGTGCACCGTTGTCAACGGGGACGTCTGCCCGCAGGTTTCTCTCGAGGAACCGTACCCAGTCGCCGAGAAAGGCTGCCTGCACAGAAACAACTTCTGCCGGCTCGTCACTTTTTTTCTTTGGTTCAATGATGTTTTTTATGTCGCCGTCACCAGGTATTGCCGGTGGTGTCGCCAGCCCGGTATCATCAGGTCCTTCTGCTGTTATATCGCTGATCTTTGCATTTGTCATTTCGTCCTGGGTTGCCATGGGAGGGCGGCATTGATATCTGGCACAATCACGGGAATGACATAATCAATAGTTTTTGCAGGTGGTGGATTTGTGTGAACTGGTGGCGGCACGACAGGCGGAATTACTTTTGGTTCTTCCTCCATGATTGACATTACGTGAACTTCTTCCTTGTCGGTCAATTCAAACGTGTTGTTGTTCTTCTGGCTAAAACTTGTAATTGCGATGATGCTGGCCACTGTGCACAATGTGATGGTAACTGCGCTGATCGTTCGCCGTGAATAATTTTTCCTGAGTTCGTACGCACCATACTGTTTGTTGCGGTTTTCGAATACAATGTCGAGGAGGTCTGATTGTAAAATTTTACTGGCTTCCATAATTAGTAGTTTTAATTATGAGATGTGGCCGTTTGTGATATTCCATAGGGCTAACTTATGCTGCCGAAATTTAAAACCCCTGAAAGCATTGCCAGTGGCTACTTTCAGGGGTTTTAAATTTGTACTGACTTTATTTTTATGGAATTCCCTGGTGTTTGGATCAGCGCCCCATAAAAACCATCAGGATCTGGACATCACTGGGGTTGATTCCCGATATGCGACTTGCCTGTCCCAGGGTCCTTGGTTTTATCCGGTGTAATTTTTCACGGGCTTCGTTGCCGAGGGACAAGATTTTTTTGTAGTCAAAAGTTTCGGGGATCTGCAGGTTCTCAAGCTGGCTCATCCTGTTTACCAGTTCTTTTTCTTTTTCAATGTATACGTCATACTTGATCTGGATCGCCGCCTGTTCCAATGTTTCCTTTGAATAGCCCGAGAGTTTTTCCTGCAGTTTGTTATTTGCAGCGATCATGTCTACCAGCTCTACGTCGGGCCGGAGCAATATTTTTTCTGATTTTTGTTTTTCTAGGATCGGCGAAGAATTCAGCCCGGCAAGGAATGGGTTGATCTCAGCCGGTTCAAGGCTGATTTCTTTCAGGATGTTTTTTATGGCTATTACATCGTTTCGTTTTGCCGTTACTTTATCCATCCGCTCCTGCGATGCCAATCCAAGCTTATAACTAAGTTCTGTCAAACGACTGTCAGCATTATCCTGACGGAGCAGCGTCCGGAATTCTGCGCGTGACGTGAACATCCGGTAAGGTTCTTCTGTGCCTTTGCTGATCAGGTCGTCGATCAGGACGCCGATGTATGCCTGGCTACGTTCCAGGATCACGGGTTCCAGCCCCCTTACTTTCTGATGGGCATTAATTCCGGCCATCAGCCCCTGACAGGCGGCCTCTTCATAACCTGTCGTACCATTTATCTGGCCCGCAAAAAACAGGTTTGATATTAGTTTGGTCTCTAATGTGTGTTTCAGCTGGGTAGGCGGGAAGTAATCGTATTCGATCGCATATCCTGGCCGGAAGACCCGGACATTCTCAAAACCGGGAATGATACGAAGAGCTTCGTATTGAACGTCTTCCGGTAGCGAGGTAGAAAATCCATTGACATAAATCTCCACTGTGTTCCAACCCTCTGGCTCAATAAACAGTTGATGACGTTCCCGTTCCGCAAAGCGATTGATTTTGTCTTCTATGCTCGGGCAATATCTCGGGCCTACCCCGTCGATGCGTCCAGCAAACATCGGGCTTCGGTCAAACCCCGTTTTCAGTATGTCGTGGACATGCTGGTTAGTATAGGTAATCCAGCAGCTCCGCTGTTTGGTTGGCTTGACCGTATCGGTAAAGGAGAACCCTGTCATCTCTTCGTCGCCGGGTTGCTCTTCCATTTTTGTATAATCCAGGCTTCGACCGTCAACCCTTGG
>SDZZ01000552.1 GCA_004173255.1 Chitinophagaceae bacterium
ATACGGGTATTGATTGATATCCAGACGGGTACTGTCCACCTCGATTTGCTGAGAAATATTGGCCGAGATCAGGTTATTGTAATATCCGGATTCAACAAGGTTGTCATACTGCTTCTTAGCTGATTCATCGGCCAGATAAAATGATTTGGCCACCGAGGCCCTGATCGCTTTGTCTTCCGGGCTGAGGTTAAAGAAGTACTGATGGAAAGTACGGATATGATCCCGCAACTCCACCGGCAGGTTGTCTTTCCGGTCAGCAGAAACCGCTTCCAGCACTTTTCCGTTGTAAAGGATATGGACTTTGTTGTGTGCATTGTCGACCGAGCGGTAACTGCTGTAGATGCAAAAGCAGACGATGACCACATTGGCCAGAATCAAGAAGATACTGAAAGCTTTGATGTGCCGGAAGGCGGTGTCTATGTTTTTAAGTTGTGTGAACATGGCTCAGGGGTTAGTCATCGGATTTGAGTTTATTTTCGAAATAGTCATTGCTTTTGCTTTTTTCTCCCCCGTTCATGGTTCTGGCATTGTTTCCCATAACATCGGCGACCATACCGGCAGAGGAAGTCACGGCCCGGGACGAGGTGTTTGCCCCGCCAATGATCACTGAATTCACCTTTGCCAGAATCGAATTTCCGCCGCCGGCATGAACGATGAAGTTGGCGACATTTGGAACTGAAAAATATCCGATGATGCCGATGATCAGAAAAACAAGGTAAGCGGTATCGGTGCTGCTGAAAAAAGTGTCACCTTGGTTACTGATCTGGGAAATATCATAGCGCAGCATATTTTGCTGGACCTGACCGATCACGCTGCCAAATATATTGGCAATGGGCAGCCACAGGAAAACGTTTATGTACCGGGCGAGCCAGACTGTCAGTGTATGCTGAAAACCGTCAAAGACGGCAAAAGCAAATACCAGCGGGCCAAGAATTGCGAGTATAATCAGGTAAAAGGTACGGATGGTATTGACGCACAGCGAGGCAGCCGCATAGAGCACTTCCAGGACTTCGCTCATCCACTGCTTAATGGAGTTGCGAAAGTTGTAAGAAGCTTTGGCGATGGCAAAATCTATTCCGTGGGCAATCCCGTCCATAAAACCTTCCTGCTCGCGGTTCGGATCATCGGGATGGGTATATTTATAATATTTGTCACTGTCTCCGCTGCCGTCCTGTCCAACATACATCTGGTACTGATCGGTTTTCTTAGTTGCATTTTCCTTTTGTTTGAGTAGTACGGCTATTGCCTGGTCAGAGTTTTTGACCATTGCGGAAGTTGCTGATACCGTTGGCTGCAGCACCCCGTTCATGACTGCGATCACTGACGGAAAAAGCAGAATGGCAATTCCCAGGGCAAACGGCCGGAGCAGTGGATAAAAGTCTACCGGCTCGGCGCTGGCAATGTGTCTCCACACCCTGGAAGCAATATAGAAAAGCGCAGCAAACCCGGCAATTCCCCTTCCTACTCCGATCAGCCTGGAACAAAGCGGCAGCATCTCCCGGTAAACCTGATCCAGCACAAGGTGCATGCTTTTCATTTCTCCGGCCAGTCCCCTTGCATGAGAGTCCAGCGGAATCCCCGTAACCATCAGGGCAATGATCATTAAGCAGAGCCCCTGTTTTTTGAGTTTTCTTTTCATAATGGTTAGTTATTTAGTTTGATAAAGTTGTTGCATCGAACTGATTCCGGATGTCTCTGCGCTGCGCTGTCTGGAAACTACGTATGCTTTGGAGTTAAAATTGCGCAGGAACAGAAGCTTGTCTTCCAGGTCTGAAAAGATCCTGTCAATCGCCTCCAGACGCTCCTCATCGTTCATCCGCAGCTCACCTGCCGTAACCACGCTAAGCAGGGACTCCAGGTTCTTCAGGCTACGCGAGGTCAGTTGACCGTACACGGTGCTCATGTAATTCAGCTCTTTTTCAGAAAAAAGATCCGTCTGCTTAAAAGATCTGAAAGCGGATTTGTATTCCTTAACCAGCTGACTCTGCATGGAGATGATTTCAGCGACCTTTCTGTACTTTCTGACTTCGGGGCTGACTGCCAGAAGTCCGTCTAAAAAAGTCTGATGGAGTGAAAAACTTCCCTTAGAAATGTCGCGAACGGCATTGTAGCCTTTACTAAGCACCTGATATCCTGTTTTCATGTCGCTGAGGATATTTTTAAACTGGCTGAGCTTTTCCACATTTAGCACCAACTGTTGCACCTCCTGCGACTGACTGCTGGCACCATAGTGAAAAACAAGCAGTAACAAAGCTGTCAGTATTGAACATTTTGTTTTCATTTCATTGATTTAAGTTAATACCATTCAATTCACCCATGCTTCCCACTTCCTCTGACTGCTGACCGCGGGCATTGAGCAGCAGCCTGACCTTTGCGGACATATCTAAAGCGAAACTGTATTTTTCGGTCATCCTGACCAGCAGCTCGCTGACCCTTGCCAGGCGCTGGTCTTCAGTCAAAGCCAGTTTGTTATTGCCCAGCAGCACGGCCAGGGATTCCAGGTCCTGCAGGCACAAAGACAGCAGGCCTGATTTTACTTCCCTAATGTAAACTTGCTCTGAGGGATTCAGTAGCGGAATCTTCCAGTGCTTTGAAGCCAGCAGAACACCAGCCTGCAAGGC
>SDZZ01000553.1 GCA_004173255.1 Chitinophagaceae bacterium
ACCTTGTATGGCGAAGCGTGGAGCGGTGGACCGTTGCCAGCCATTTCAAGCCCGCTCTACCTCCCAATCGCCGATGAAATTGCCGAACGGCTTGACCGGCCGGGCGAAGAAATTCCACAGGGTGATCCATGGCTGGTGCGGATTCCAACTACATTGGTACACCTTCGACCCGATGATAAATTACCAAAATGGCAACAGGACGCTGAAGGCGAATGGGTAGAAGAATAACAGGATTAACAGCTAACCACTTAACCAGCAACCATGGGTGACATATCAAGACACCGTGACATTTTCCTAAATACAAGGGAAGGCATCCCGGCCAGTTTGCTCGACAAATGCAAACTCAAAAGAAACGACCTCACCTACCTGGAGATGGGAAACTATCTCACCGATGTATCACAGTTCAGGGACCCGGTGATGTATATTTTTTCCAAGCAACGCGTATGGAGGGATTTCATCATTCCGAAAGCCGGCGACAAGGCCATGGCTTATCGCGCCGTGGCTGCGCTCGCCTCTGTTGCCAGCGCAGCGGTTGCTACCCAGGTCAGCGACTGGATATCGGGAACAGGTGGAAAGGTTGCGGCTGGTGCAGCGGGGGTGCTTGCCGGTGCAGCTGGAGTGCTGGCGTTGCTGCCAACAGATACTTTTGCCGACATCGGCGGGGCCGACGAATGGATTGACCAGATGTTCGGAACCCCGATAGAGCTGACGATTGGTGACCTGAAACAACGGGACGAAAAACATTATGGTTACGTGGGGCAATTTTTCCAGTATGCAATTGAAGGCATGACCCAGCTACTGTTTGCACAGGATGTGACCAATAAGGTAAAGGGTGACTGGGGAAAACTGGACCGCATCCCAGACGCCAGCGTCCAATCTGTTTTTAAGGAGTTTTTTACCCAGTATTATCCACACGAACATACCGATCAGCCTCCCTACACCTGGGATGCAAGCCGGCGGCCAGAGAAGGAAGATTGGTACGGACCAGGCAAACGCCAGCGAAACCTGATCGACAAGGAAGTGGGTGTGATGAATGCAGTAGACAAACATTACGTGCAGTATTTATCCGAAGGCCTTGCACAGCTTCAGGAAGAATGGAAAAAAATTAAACCAGACGACAATACCGCCCGTCATAAATGGCTGGTGCGGATGGGTAAACTGCTGCACGGTGTTGAAGACTGGTATTTTCATTCAAACGTAGTTGAGTTGATCCGGATGCGCGCACACCGGCCGGCCCAGGGGGAAACAGAAGCCACCGAAGATTTCCTGAAACGATTTGTTACCGAGACAGCAGGTAAAGATCCAGAATTTATCCTGGCAGATGGACCAGAAAAAATTCGTTTGCAACGAAGGTTGTACAGGAGGCTCCGCTTCCCGGTGTACGAACGTGGCGACAAAATCAACAGTGGTGGCACCCTGAGCAAAACAAAAAAGTCCACACCAAGCCTGCACCATGCCTACCCCGCATTCCCCTCCCAGCAGGATACGGCCCATACGCTGATGCATGCACTGGAAAACCTCGAGTTTAAAACCAGGCATCCATCGGCGCCAAAGAGCGACTCGGGTATACTTCCACCATGGGCACCGTGTGTGCTCGGAAAATTCCTCTCGGCCCATGGTGGGCCCGGGGAAAAATTGCTGAAGGAAAAAGCCGCTGCCCGCGGCATCCAGACAGCGACGGTGGTTGCTGCAATAGTGGCAGGAGGACCGGAGCGTAACAAGGCAATGGCAGTTGTGATCGATGTAATGCGCGAATGGGTGCCATTGATAGTTACATTACTGGATGAAGGCGAACGCCAGCGGCTGGTTGCCGATACAGCGCCGCTTGACTGGCCATTGGGCAAACCAACGGCTGAGGACCTGAAAGGGAAACCCCGTGAAGGTATTGAAATGACAAACCAGCTGAAGCGGCACGCCGATGCACTGGAGCCGCAGATGCACGAAGACGGGATAAAAGAGAATAATTACGAACGGGCTATCCGTTACCTGAGAGACTGCGGGTTTATCAACGATGCCGGCAAAGATGCACTGCTGAAGTCTTTTGCCATTGACCACAAATCCCAGAAGCTGCTGGAGAAAGCGCCTGGTGCCGGTGGATTCTTAATCCAGTTTTCCATCGAACTGCAGTCCGCGCTCGACAAGGGTGATGCAGCAACGGAAAAATTGAACCAGAGCAAGGATTCCATACAGGAGCAGCTATCCGACAACGGAGCCTTCAATGAAATCATCGGATCACATTCACTGATGTCAAAAGACACGCTCACTTCGCCACCATTCTTTGATGATGCCAAAGTGCTGGCTAGTGTGGCTTCTTCCACCGTGTTCCATGTTATGCTGGAACAGGTCGGCACACCGGTCGCCGGGAAACGACTGCCGTGGAAAACCCTGCTTCACCGGCTCATCCGTTATCCCACCACTTCCGGCGGCTGGGAACGGACAGCGATGGCGTTTTTTCGTGCACCCGAAAACAGGGGAAAGATTCCGCGGTATACTGATATCCCCGAGCTGACAGGCCTGGTGAGGACCGCCCTTGAGTCCAGGGAAGCAGGACAACCATTTGAGAAAGGCACAAAAGATGATGACCTGAAAAACGAATACATTGCGCTCGAAG
>SDZZ01000105.1 GCA_004173255.1 Chitinophagaceae bacterium
CCGTCCTCTGGATGTTCAAGATAACGTTATTCGGACGCAGCGTGATCAGTGGCCGCATTTCCGGTTGCTGTCCGGCTGGTTTTATGTTGAATTTTGTAAAGAACGAATAAAGGAAGAAGCACATTTCGGTCATCGCAAAATTATTCCCGATGCACATCCTTGGACCGGCACCAAACGGAAAAAAGTTGATCGAACGTGCAAGTTTTTCATCATCGACAAAACGTTGGGGTACGAACGCATTTTCATTTACCCATAAATCCCGGTTGCGATGTAGACCATAGAAAAACGGGATCAGGATGGTTCCTTTCGGATACGAGTATTCTCCAAACACATCATCCGCTACCGCTACCCTTTCGGTCATCCACGCTGGCGGATACAGACGCATGGCTTCGGATATAACCGCATTGAACCAGGGATTACGTATAGACTGATCAATGGACATGTTCCTGATTTCATCCTGCAAACGCGCAACCGATGCTTCGTCATTCGACAGCAGATGCAACATCCACGAAAGGGCATTTGCTGTGGTTTCATGTCCGGCAAAAATCATGATCAGTGCTTCATCAATAATCTGTCCATCGGTCATCGCTTCGCCGGTGTCTTCATACCGGCTGTTGAGCAGCATATCCAGCAGGTCATTATATTCACCTGCATCTTTCCGGCGTTCACTGATAATACCGGAAAGGATTTCTTTTAACCGGGCTGCTTTCTTTAAATGGGCTTTTTTTAGCCCATTTAAAGGATATAGTAAACGTTGTATCGGACGGTTCACATCGCGCATCAGGAACTCCTGCAGGCTGGTAAAAAGTTGACCCAGTTCAACCATTAGTTCGGGTGAAATCCGGATGTCAAATAATGACCGGATCAGCACACTGAACGACATCTGGTGGAGCAATGGATAAACATCTTCAGTTCCGGTGGGAAAATTTTCCAGGTATCCATCAATCGAACGCTTCACGATTTCGAAAAGTCCCTGCAGTTTCTCCTTGTGAAATGCAGGCTGGATCAGCCTTCGCTGCCTAAGCCAGTACTCGCCGTTGGAAAATAATAACCCGTTGCCAAAAAACTCCACCGCCCGCTCGGTAGCGAGTGGTGATTTATGGTAATTTTTATGGTTGACTTTCAGGATGTAATTGATAAACTCCGGATCCTGCGTGAGTATAATTTTTTTACTCAGCCCGAGCGTAGCAGTGTAAGTGCCTCCAAACTTTTCCATGCTCTGGGAAATAAACCGGATCGGGTTCGCGAGGAAATCGTTCGACCGGAAAAGCGTGGGTAAAAAGGGATACCCCGTGGGCAGGTTATATTTTTTTTTAGTTGCCATTTCTATACAATCAGGTGCCGGATGGATTTAATGCATGGGACGGATACCGCGGCAGGGTTTGATTCGTTTTAAAGTTAGACTAACTTCGTCACATGAAAAAGATCGGGCTGATCTCGGACACACATAGCTACCTGGATGAAGCGGTATTCAAACATTTCGATAGCTGCGATGAGATCTGGCATGCAGGGGATTTTGGCAATGCAGGTATTGCAGAAGAGCTCAAAAAGCACAAACCGCTAAAAGGGGTTTACGGAAATATCGATGGCATCGATATCCGGGCCGATTATCCCGAGCAGCTGGTATTCTTTTGCGAGGACGTGAAAGTAATGATCCGGCATATCGGGGGATCACCTCCCAAATACAACCCTGAGACCCGAAAGGAACTCGCTCTTGTTAAACCTCAACTTTTCATCGCGGGGCATTCGCATATCCTGAAAGTGATCTATGACCCGGCTATCGAATGCCTGCACATCAACCCCGGCGCCGCGGGCAAACAGGGCTGGCACAAAATGCGCACCATCATTACGTTTGTGGTCGATGGTAAAAACATGAAAGACTGTAAGGTAATTGAACTGGGGAAAAAATAACCTGGCCTCCCCCGCCGTGCAGGGGCTTTCTCCCCTGCCTTGCGATTCGGGTTTAGGCCAGTAGCGGTTACAAACACCCGGAACGGTCAATTATGCGCATTTTTCAATACCTTCCAGATACCAAAACAATCATCATGGAAAGACGTCAGCTCCTCAAAAAATCCGCCCTTGCCATTGCCGCGTTTACTTTCAGCCGGGACCTGTTTGCCCGTGAAGCCGAAGCCACGGCAGCATCATACGGCTACCTTGATTATATCAAACTGAGTTCAAACGAAAACCCCCATGGACCATCATCACCCGCAAAAAAAGCGATGATGGAGGCCGTAAACGGATCCAACCGCTACCCGTGGGAAGTAACTACCCAGCTCCGCGAAAAGATCGGTGCACAATTCGGACTAAAAAAAGAAAACGTAATTATCGGGGCCGGTTCATCGGAGCTGCTGGGAGTGGTCTCCACTTATGCCGCGTTGAAAAAAGGCAACGCTATTGCACCTGATCCGACTTTCCGTTTGTGGATTCCTGCTGCAAGAAAAGCCGGGCTGGATGTAAAACTGGTGGCGCTTGATAAAGACAAGGTCACTGACCTGCAAAAAATGAAAGAGCAGATCAATGAAAGTACCCAAATGGTATACGTCTGTAATCCCAATAATCCGACCGGCTCGATCGTACCTGCTGCAGAACTTGAAGCGTTTATAAAGCAAGTGCCCGCTCGTGTCATCATCCTGCTCGACGAAGCATACACCGAATTCAGTGATGAGCCATCGATGGCAAGGCTGGTCAATGATTACCCGAACCTTGTTGTGGCAAAGACATTTTCCAAAGTATATGGAATGGCTGGTGCGCGGGTTGGTTTTGGCCTTGCCCATCCCGATACCATCAAACAACTGAACGATATGCAGCCATGGGCCAATGCCGGTGCCAGTGCCGTGTCACTCGCGGGTGCATTGGCTGTGGTACAGGACAACAGTTTCATAGCACACTGCAAAAGTGAAAACCAGAAGGCGAGGAAAATTTTCACAGACGCACTGACAAAAAACGGAATTAAATTTATCCCGTCACATACCAGCTTTGTTTATTTCGATCCGACAGGATCTGGAAAGGACGTTGCAAAATTGCTCGAAGCTAACCAGATTGTCGGAGCGCGATCGTTTGAGGAAAAAAGCCCATGGCTGCGGTTGAGCGTTGGCACTGTTGACGAGATGACAAAGGTTTCTAAAGTCTTAAATAGCTAATATGGAATTTATCGTCTACCTCCGGTTGTATGGCATACCCGCAGCTTTACTTATATGGATTTTATACCGTAAGATCTTCCAGCGGAAAACATGGTCAGAAGTCCTCCCTGATCTGCAAGTAGCGGCTTTTGTGTGTCTCGTTTGGGTCGGCGTATACTTCTACCTGCTGCACTAAAATTCCGGAATTATGTAAAATAAGACCTGTCCGACACAGATCTTTTATATAATATTCTTTGAGGCAGTCCTAGTGTAAACCCGGAAACCAGGGCCTGGCCACCACATCCCGGAACGGCCATGGAATGGCGGCAATTACCAGGATGAATGCGATCAGGAAAAACCAGAATGCTTTTTTGAATTTGGTAGAATCGGGCACGGGCTTCTTAGCCATACCATATCCGAGAGTAACCAGCAGGATGGCGATCAGCATCATAAATGGATGCTCGACCCACCAGAAGCGGAAAAATTTATCCTTCATCACACTGGTACCTTCGGGAAGCGTGGTGTTCAGGACACCGAAGCGACCCAGGAATAACAGGTAAAGTCCGACCAGGAAGGTAAGGTGCGAAAATATCAGGGTGAATAACCAGACCTTTCTGTCACTGGGACCAAATACCTTTTTGTTCATCCAACCGCTGTAAGCCTTTACAATCGACACGATCAGCAGGAAGAAAATGACCCAGCGAAGCACGCTGTGGATATGAAGAAGACCGGTTTCCATGACAATTAATTTATGCGGCCAAAACTACAACAGGGCAAGGCAACGGCAAAAACAAATATCATGGGATTGTCACACGACCTGGGACGGTGTTCGGGAATTTCCCACTCCGGTTTATTTCCCGCTCCAGTCTGCGACAAAAATGTTGGTATCCCTTGTTCCCCCGTTGTTCCGGTTGCTGCAGAACACCAGCTTCTTTCCATCAGGTGAAAACATCGGGAAGGCATCAAAACCCTTGTCACGGCTGATCTTGGTCAGCCCGGTACCGTCCTCACCGATCAGGTAAAGGTTAAAAGGGAAACCGCGTTTGTATTCATGGTTTGATGCAAAGATGATCGTTTTGTTATCAGGCAGGAAGGCTGGTGCCCAGTTGGCCTGGCCAAACTTCGTTACCTGGTGCGCGTTGCTGCCATCGGCATTGGCTACCCACACTTCCATATTCGTAGGAGCAACGAGGTTTTCAGCCAGCAGGTCTTTGTACTCTTTAACGGCACTGTCCCCGGTTGGCCGTGATGCGCGCCAGATGATTTTTTTACCATCCGGGCTAAACCATGCACCGCCATCGTACCCGAGTGTGTTGGTGACCTTTCTTTCATTTCCTGTTGCCAGGTCCATAATGTACAGGTCGATGTCACCATCCTTATCACTGGTATAAATCATTTTCTTTCCATCAGGGCTCAGCGTCGCTTCCGCATCATAGCCTTTTGAATGGGTCAGTTGTTTTACAATCTTTCCGTCGAGGTCAGCCATGAAAATATCATAAGTATCATACAGTGGCCAGATGTATTTGTTGCCATACTTCGCACGATCGGGTGTTGGCGGGCAGTCGGCCGATCCCAGGTGAGTACTGGCATAAATAATATGTTTGCCATCCTTGGTAAAAAACGGGCAGGTGGTGCGGCCTTTACCGGTGCTGACAAGTCGGGGCTCAAACTTATCACCCGCCTTTTCAGGGACCCTGCCGATATAAATCTGGTCACACGGAATGCCTTCTTTCGGACTGGTCTTCTGGAACACCAACCACTTGCTGTCGTAGCTCCAATAAGCTTCTGCGTTATCACCCCCGAACGTCAACTGCTGCACATTTTTGAAATGGGTTTCTTCCGGGTACTGCACGGTGTCAGGTTTGACAACAGCGTTTGTACCAGTCATGGCCCCCGTTACCTCGTTTTTCAGGTTAAATGACCAGGCCGCAAGAAGAACCGCGGGGAAAAGGACAGCAGTGACAAGTTTTTTCATGTTTTACCGTTTAGTAAGCGGCTGCAAAGTTATTTTTGTACGGCGGCTGATTTGTCAGGCTTTTGTCATAGATAGGGCCGACTCAATGATTTCATTGGCGGGATTAATGATTGAAGATACCGGGCGCACGAAGGGGTCGACCGGTCGCAGTTTCGAACTTAACCAAACGATCGAATGAATTTCAAACTCTGTATTTTAACCGTTACCAAAAGCCTCACTCTGGCCATCGCTCTGTGTTCGGTGGTCCTCCTGACTTCCTGCAACAGCGAAGACGAATCCTACTCTGCCTTTGCGGAGCTCCTCACGAAGCCTCCGTATAAAAGCATCACCGACAGCATTGGCAAACAACCCCAGCGGGATGATCTCTATTTCCGCCGCGCCATCCTGCTGAATAAAAATAACCAGCCGTTTCCGGCACTGGAAGATTTCCGAAAAGCATGGTCACTGAATAAACTGGAGCCGTATGCAACCGGCGTCAGTAATATATTAATTGACACCAAACCCGATTCGGCCGTGGCTTTTATCAGGCAGGCCCTGCAGGATCTGCCGCAAAGCATTTACCTGCAGATTACCCTGGCCCGGACCTACTCGGCCCTGGAAAAAAACAAGGAGGCACTGGATGTTTGCCAGACTATCCTGCAGCAATATCCCGACCAGCTGAACACGCTGATGCTGGCTTCGGAGATTTATGAAAAAACGGGTGACCAGGTTAGCATGATCAGCATGCTGGAACGGGCTTACAGCCTCGCACCTGCCCAGCGGGAAATTGCCAATTCCCTGGCCTATCAATATGCCGAAACAAAAAATGCAAAGACCATCCCGCTGGCCGATTCATTGCTCCGCACCGATACGTTACATCAATACCCCGAACCGGTCTATGTAAAAGGACTTTATTATTCCAATATCAAACAGGATGCGGATGCGTTGAAATGGTTCGACCTCACCATCCAGAATGACCATCGGTTCCTGCAGGCCTACATTGAAAAGGGGAAAATCCAGCTGGACCAGAAAAAATTCAACGACGCCCTGAAAACCTTCACGCTCGCCAACGAAATTTCCCCCGCCTTTCCCGATGCATGGTACTGGATGGGTATGGCGCAGGAAAAACTGGGGTTAAAAAAAGAAGCACAGGACAACTATGAAAAGGCGTATGGGCTCGATAAAACATTTACCGAAGCGAGGGACGCGATGAAGAGACTGGGCTCGTAACATGTCGGGCTGGATATGGCGGACGGGTCCGGGGTTCGGGCGGATCAGCATCCGCATTTTAAACTATATTGCAACAGCAAAACCAAATCCATGGCTATAATCGCTCCTTCCCTACTGGCCTCCAATTTCCTGAAACTGGGAGACGAATGCGCAATGCTCGACAAAAGCGAAGCGGAGTGGTTTCACCTGGATGTGATGGATGGCCGTTTTGTGCCTAATATCAGCTTTGGACCGATGGTCGTGGAGTTTATCCGGAAGACGACCAAAAAATTCTGCGACGTCCACCTGATGATCGAGGAACCAGCCAATTTTTCCGAGCAGTTTAAAAAAGCGGGTGCCGACCAGCTGACCGTACACATCGAAGCGTGCCCGCACCTGAACCGGAACCTGCAGCAGATAAAGGGCATGGGTATGAAGGCAGGTATCGCGATTAATCCCCACACACCAATCAGCTCACTGGCGGACAGCCTTTACCTGGCGGATACGATCCTTGTAATGAGTGTGAACCCCGGCTTCGGCGGACAGCAATTTATCCCGCAAACGGTGGAACGGATCAGCCAGCTCCGTATACTGATTGACGAACGGAACGCACCAACCCTGATCGAAGTAGACGGAGGCATCGGAATGGACAATGTGGGAATGGTAGTACAGGCGGGAGCCGATGTGATTGTGGCAGGCAGTTCCGTGTTTGGAGCTGAGTCACCAGCGACCGTGATCAGCGACATGAAGAAGTTCCGGAGGCCATCATAAAAAAGTTGGTTGAAAAACCCGTCCCGGACGTGCAGGGACAGATCAACCGATATCGCACAGAGACCTTTAGATCCGGTATGATGGCAGGATCGAAAAGTTCAGAACACGCAACGTTCCAAAATAAACCAATTCCTTTCGAAAATTCACAGTGCTTCATGAGAATCCAGAAATCATTTTTATTTATACTACTACTCCTCACCGGACTGACTGCTTTTTCGCAGAAGAAGCCAGCCTATGTGTCGGGCCACGTGATTGATGAAAATGAAAACAGGCTCGCCGGTGTTTCGGTTGTGATCCTTGGACGCCAGTCGGGTATCAGTACCGACGACAGCGGCTACTTCCGCCTGAAAGTATCAGCAGACAAGGCTTTCGGCCTGGTCTTCACTTACTCCGGTTACAAAGAGGAACAAAAGAATTTCCTGTTGAATGAAGGGGAGGAAGAAAAAATTACTGTTCGGCTGGAACGTGGAAGTATGACCACGCTCGGCGAAGTTGTCGTCACTGACCAGCGCGATCGCCGTGAAGCCGGACTTATCCGCCCCAATCCAAAATCGGTCATCAACCTGCCAACAGTAACCACAGGGGTTGAAAGCCTGATCAAAATTTTTGTCGGTTCCAACAATGAACTGACCTCGCAATACTCCGTGCGTGGCGGAAGCTTTGACGAGAATCTCATCTATGTGAACGACTTCGAGATCTTCCGTCCTTACCTCGTCCGCAACGGGCAACAGGAAGGGTTGAGTTTTATCAATCCCGAACTGGTCCGGAATATTAATTTCTACAACGGCGGGTTCCAGGCACGCTACGGAGACAAGATGAGTTCAGTGCTGGACATCCAGTATAAAAAGCCAAAACGATTCGGCGGCTCAGCTTACGTGGGCATCCTGGAACAGGGACTGCATGTGGAGGGGATCTCTGGTAACGACCGGCTGACTTACCTGATCGGCGTACGCAACAGGAGCAACCGAAACTTATTAAGCCGGCAGGAAACACAGGGAAACTATGTGCCTTCATCGGGTGACCTGCAGGCAATGATTAATTATAAACTGTCGGCTAAATGGATGGCCGAATTCTTTGGCAATATCTCGCAATCAAAGTTTTCCCTGAACCCGGAGTTCAGCCAGCTGACCACTTCGGTGTTTTCACCGTTTTTTACATCGAGCCTTGGCCTTGATATCTACTTTGAAGGCCAGGAAAAAGACCAGTACCAGACCAATATGCTTGGGCTTTCGTTTTCCAACCAGGTGAACCAGCGGTTAAAACTCAAGTGGATGGTTTCGCGATTTGAGAACGACGAACGGGAGAACGTCGACATCCAGGGCACCTATCTTTTTGGCGAACGCGATTTTGATAAAACACAACCGACGTTTGGAACCATTGTAAGCCCGCTGGGTGCTGGCGTGTTTCAGAACTTTACCCGCAACACCCTCAATATCGAAAACTTCAACTTTTCACACAAGGGCAGTTATGATTACAAAAACCACGCAGTCCAGTGGGGTTTGGCATTTGACCGCACAGCGATCCACGACAAACTGAATGAATGGGAACTCCAGGATTCAGCTGGATATTCCATTCCGTTGAATACAGCGCAGCTACAGCTCAGCAAGGTAATCAAGTCAACTGCTGATCTTGATATCAATAAATTCTCGGGATTTGTCCAGGACAATATCCTTCTTGGCGATTCGCTGAATTCATATACGCTTACAGCCGGGGTTCGTTACAATTATAATTCGCTCAACAACCAGCTGCTTATCTCGCCCAGGTTTGGTGCCAGCTGGAAACCCAACTGGAAAAGGGATGTGATTTTCCGCGCAGCAGCAGGCGCCTATCACCAGCCTCCTTTTTACCGGGAGCTTCGCCGGTATGATGGCACAGTGAATGAAGACCTTAAAGCACAAAAAAGCTGGCAGGGTGTGCTCGGATTTGATTACAATTTTTCCGGCTGGGGCCGCCCGATGCGTTTCACCACGGAGGCATATTATAAACACATGACCGATGTGGTGCCATATGATGTCGATAATGTCCGGATCCGCTATTTCGGGGAAAATAATGCGAAGGCGTATGCCATGGGACTGGAAGCGCGGCTTTATGGTGAAATAGTGAAGGATGCCGAAAGCTGGATCAGCCTTGGTTTTATGAATACAAAGGAAAATATAGAAGGCGATACTTATAAAAATTACACGCTGGATGAATTTAACCAGCCCATTGATTCTGTCACGCTTGAAAAAGGCTGGGTACGAAGGCCAACAGATCGCCGGATCACATTCGGGATGTTTTTTCAGGATTACCTGGCAACCAACAAGAACTTCAAGATGTACCTCAGCCTGCTGTATGGCAGTAACCTGCCGTACAACATACCGAATAATGTAAAGTACAGGAACGGTCTGGAGATCCCTTCCTACATCCGTGCGGACATCGGATTCAGTGCACTACTGCTTGATAGCGACCGCAGCAAACGCCGCAGCCATAGTCCGTTCCTTGGATTTGAAAATATCTGGGCTAGCCTGGAGGTGTTTAACCTGATTGACCGGGACAATACGATTGCCTACCTGTTGATCAAGGATTTTTCGAATACTACTTACACGATGCCACAGAGGCTGACACCACGGCTGATCAATTTCAAAATTGTTGCGAGGTGGTAAATACCATTTGATCAAATTTCGTTTTCATGTACAGTTTCGTTTTTATTTATTTCCTGAGGGTGATTGTGAATAAAAGGGACATGCCGGAATTTACGGCTAAACTTGGCGTCTGCATTATCGCGGGCTTGCATCTTGGTTTGATGTTTACCATACTGGCAAAGCTGCGCATAATGGCTTACCCGCGTTTCAGCAACATTTACCTGTACAACAAACTGGGATGGTATTTTCCGATTGCTGTACTAGTGCTCCTTGTGCTGGCCTACTTCAGTAAATCGCGGACCGCACGCCTGATTGAAAAATATTCAGCAAGAGACGTTCATACATTCCCCTGCTTCCTGCTGTTTATTTCAACCATTGTTGCACCGGTTTCCCTTATCGTCATCATCGGAAGATAATAGCTGGCAACGACCGACTGCCGTTCCGGTTCGGACAGGACAATCTGTTTGCCCCACGCTGCTCAAAAATTTAAAGCCATTTATTCCTCCGTTTATCCCACGTTGTAATTCCCACCTTGAACTGTACCGGGTTCCGGAACTGATTCGCAGCAGACCCCACTACGTAAACGCCGAGTTTAAACTTTTGTGGAATATTAAACGGCGCACGAAACACCCGCCGGCGGAATGCCGAACGTGCGAACTGTCAGATCTGGGTACCGGGAAGCGGCCGAAGGCCATGTCTCGGATGCCTGAATTTTCGAGATTGAGAGGGGTTCTAATAAACTTGATTTCAACGGTCAACATAAGGCGTCGCCAAATCATGAATATTTTTATCAAGAAAGGCGCGGGCGCGCGTATTCCGCGTTCTGAAGTGATGTCAGAGGGCTCAGGCGGCTGTCTTGGCGGCCAAGGAATCGATCGCCGCGATCAGGGCGGAACTGGCCTCGTCCAGGGAGCCGCTATTGTCGATACGGATATGCGGGCAGGCCGGATGCCACTCGCCGGCATCGCGCGCAAGCCGTTTCTCGATCTCCTGCGAGCTCTCGCCGAGCCGCTTGATGCGCTTGCTCGTCTCCTGGATCGTCTCGCGGATCGCGTTCATGCCGTCGATCGTGCGGCGCACGGCGTCGCCGCCCTTGTGGGCGATGTCGACCGAATGGCGCGCGACGTCGGCCGCCCGCTCGGCGTTGCCGGACACTTCCTCGATCGAACCGGCCATCGTGCCGATCGATTCGGTGGCCGCGGCGATCTGCCGCGACTGCGCGCTCGATGCCTTCGCGAGGTGCTGGGACAGCGCGCCGGTCTGGCGCGTGGCGCCGTCGAGCTGCACGGCCGACGCGTTGATCGTCGTGACGAGCTTGCGCAGCGATTCGACCGCCATGTTCACCGAGTCGGCGATCGCGCCGGTGATGTCCTCGGTGACGGTGGCCGTGGCCGTGAGGTCGCCCTGCGACAAGCCGGAGATCTCGTCGAGCAGGCGAAGGATCGCCTCCTGGTTGCGTTCGTTCTCGCGACGCTGCTGCTCGGCCGCGAGCAGGTGCTGGGCGGCGTCGTCGCGGCCGTTGCGCAGCAGCGCGAACAGCAGGCCGAGCGGGATCAGCGCGGCGAGCGCGAGCACGCCGGCGACGACGACCAGCGACGGCACAAACGCCGCGACGGCGGCGCTCGCGAGGATCATGACCGCCGCGAGGGCGATCAGCGTGAAGCTGCGGGAGGGGGCGTCAGGCTGCGGCATCGAGGAACCCCGGGTTCTCCACCAGCAAACGCAACGAAAGCACGGGCCATTGTTCCGGATCGCGGCGGAACGCGCCGGCGAGATAGCGCTCGCTGCGCACGATGGTCGGCACGGTCTCGCCGTTGAACTCGCCTTCGGCGAAACGACGGAAGCCGAGCACCTCGTCGACCAGCAGGCCCGCGGGCACCTCGCGATGGTTCACGACCACGATACGCGTGTTGCGAGTGGTCGGCGTGGTGCCGCTGCCGAGGAACTGGCGGAGGTCGATGATCGGCAGCAGCGAGCCGCGAATGTTGGCGAGCCCCTTCACCCAGGGC
>SDZZ01000554.1 GCA_004173255.1 Chitinophagaceae bacterium
CGTCCGATTCACTCACTAACGCAAACTATGGACTGATCGCCTATTTCAAAACCAGCGAATGGATGCGTAACCTGCAGGCAACCCTCGGAACGGAAACATTTACCCGCGCCATGAAGTCGTACTACAACACCTGGAAGTTCAAACATCCTTCACCAGCTGATTTCAGGCAATCAATGGAAACCAGCAGCGGGCGGACACTGGACAGCCTGTTTGTTTTGCTGGACAAACGAGGCATTCTTCCAAGTGAACAAAAAAAACCGGGACTTACCATCCTGCCAGATTTCAAAAATCACAACAACTTCGGACCTTATCCTACCAAAGAAGTACTGGCCATCACTCCCTCCTTCGGGGCAAATACATATGACAAAATCAGCGCGGGATTACTGCTGACCAACTACCTGCGACCCGCTGGCGGACTGCAGTTCCTGCTGGCACCACAATACGCGTTCGGGTCAAAAAAAATGACCGGCACAGGGGTGCTCTCCTACTCTGTCTTCCCGGAACAACAATACTTCCGGCAGGTAGACTTCGGGCTGAGCGGTTCGCTGTTCTCTATCAATAAAATCACAGACGAACAAGGGAATAAAACATTTTTACGGGTGAAAAAACTGGTTCCCGGTATTAAACTGACCAAAAGGGAAACCGATCCCCGGAGCCAGCGCAACACCTACGCACAATTCAAGGTTTTTATCCTTGGTGAAGACCAGCTGGGTTTTTACCGTGACTCCGTGTTCGATGGTACCGACACGACCATCTATACCCGTTTCACCGCAAACAATAAAACAACCGTTCTCAACCAGTTAAAACTGGTCACTGAAAATACCCGCACGCTTTATCCCTACAAGGCAGAACTTAAAATAGAACAGTCAAAAAGTTTTGTGCGAACCGCATTTACCGGAAACTATTTCTTTAACTACAGCAAAGGCGGAGGTCTTGATGTCCGTTTTTTCGCGGGTAAGTTCTTTTATACCGGTGCAAAAACAGTGTCAAAACAATTTGAAACGGACCGCTATCATCTGAACCTGAGCGGACCCAATGGCAGCGAGGACTACACGTACAGCGATTACTTCATCGGTCGCAACGAATTTGAAGGAACATCGAGCCAGCAGATCATGATGAGGGATGGTGCCTTCAAAGTGCGCACGGACTTACTAGCGGATAAGGTCGGTAAAACGGACGACTGGCTCATGGCCATGAATTTCCGGACATCGATCCCGAACAAAATCAACCCGCTCAGCATTCTTCCCTTTAAAATTCCCCTGAAGATTTTTGCCGACGTCGGCACCTACGCAGAAGCGTGGAAGAAAGGGGCCAATACAGACCGGTTCCTGTTTGATGCAGGACTGGAGATTCCCATCCTGAAAGAAACAGTCCGCATTTTTATCCCGGTCGTGTACAGCGGGGTATACAAAGACTATTACAAACAACTGCCGGAACAAAACACGTTCCTGAAACGCATTAGTTTTGCCATCGACCTGTCCAATTTTAACCTTCGGAAGTTTGATCCGAACGCTGCATTTTAATACGGTGACCTTCCGGCATCAATTGTAAACCTGGAGAACTTCATGGAGCAGAAACACAGCATCGTCCACCTCACCAATCCGGAAATTGACCGGGTCAAATGGGATACCTGCATCAGCAACGCACCCAATGGGCTGGTTTATGCGTATTCGGTTTACCTTGACCAGATGTCGAGGCATTGGGACGGACTGGTGCTCGGCGATTACGAAGCCGTTATGCCCCTTACCTGGAACCGCAAGTACGGAGTGGCTTATTTATACCAGCCATTCCTTTGTGCACAGCTGGGCATATTCGGGTCAGCTATCGACGCGATCATGATGGAACAGTTCCTTTATGCGATTCCGTCAAAATTCAGGTACTGGGACATCTACCTGAACCATCAAAACCTGCATCCCATACGTAACATTCATTTTTACGAACGGAGTAATTTCATCCTTCATCTTGACCAGCCGTATCAACAATTGTATAATTCCTACCGGGAAAATATCCAGCGGAATATCAAAAAAGCTTTCCAGCTGGGATGTACCACTGTCAAAGGTTTTGGCGTTGAACAGGTAATAACACTGGCCAGATCGCAGATGAGGGACGGTGGGCAGGAAACGGAAGAAAACCTGTTACGTTTCGCAAAATTGTATTCGTTGTTAGAACAGCAGGGACAGGCCAGGACCTACGGGATCCTTTCGTCAAAAAAAGAACTGATCGCCTCCTGTGTGTTTGTCTTTTCGCATAACCGTGCGTACTACATCCTGGTCGGTAACCATCCGGATGGACGGACCATCGGTGCATCGCATGCACTGATCGACTCGTTTATCAAAGACTATGCAGGCCAGCAGATGATCCTTGATTTTGAAGGTTCCGATATCCGCAACGTTGCTTTTTTCTACAGCAGTTTCGGTGCAAGGGAAGAAAAGTATCTGGGAGTAAAAGCGAACAAACTTCCGTTTTATCTGAAATGGCTGAAGGACCAGGGGCAACCCTGATCCCAAAGGAGTGTCGTTGTCAGCCCGCATGCATTTCCTAGTCGTCCCGTAGAGATCCCGTTGCGACTGCATAGGAATCCAGTTGTCATCCGTGAGGGGTACTACCT
>SDZZ01000555.1 GCA_004173255.1 Chitinophagaceae bacterium
GGCATGAAATCTGAAACAAAATTTGCCCTGACGGCCGAGGCCGGGCTCAACGATGGTATGGCCTTCCCCTTTATCTGGCTTGCCATCCTGGTAGCCGGCACAACAGCAGGGAATTCACCCCAGCTGACCGGATGGCTGGTCAACGAAGTCCTGTATAAAATAATTGCAGGTGTAGTGATGGGCCTGATCCTTGGCCGCGCAATCGCCTACTTTGTATTCACCTTATCACGCAAATACAGTTTTTTAAAGACCAATGATGGATTCCTCGCCATTGCAATGACACTGCTGGTATACGGGTTTACCGAAATGATCCACGGCTATGGGTTTATCGCGGTGTTTGTCAGCGCCGTCGCATTCCGGCATTCGGAAAAGGACGACGACTACCATGATGAACTGCACTCGGTAACCGACCAGTTCGAACGACTGCTGGTGGCGGTGTTACTGTTGCTGTTTGGAGGCTCACTGGTGAGTGGCATACTGGATTCGCTCAGCTGGCGAATGGTTGGGTTCACCTTCCTCTTCCTGTTTGTGATCCGGCCCGTCGCTGTGATGCTCACCCTGTCGACCGCCAGCATCCATATCAAGGAAAAACTGGCGATCAGCTTCTTTGGCATCCGTGGTATGGGCTCCATATTTTATCTCGCCTTTGCATTAAATGAAACCAGTTTTATGGGTACGGATGAACTGTGGTCAGCCGTTGCCTTTACCATATTGGTGTCGGTGCTGATCCACGGAATTACAGCCACCCGCATTATGAATCACCTGAAGAATGCATTGCCGGTAGAAGAAATCCCGCATTGACCGATTATCTTATTCAGTAATTTGCCTTGTATGAAAACCTTCCTCACCGCCGAATGGAAAAACCTGGTATTTGCAAATTACAAGGTGGATCCTGACGTTCTGCGTGCCTACCTGCCCATGGGAGCTGAAATTGATTTTTATGAAGGCGACTGTTTTGTGAGCCTGGTCGGTTTTATGTTCCTCAACACGGCAGTTAAAGGTATTCGCTACCCTTTCCATACCAATTTTGAAGAATTCAACCTGCGGTTTTATGTGCGCTTCCCCGATGGTGATGGATGGAAAAGGGGTGTTGTGTTTGTGCGGGAAATTGTACCACGAAGAATGATCACGCAGGTGGCAAGGGTACTTTATGGTGAAAGGTATTATTATCATCCGATGAAAAATTCCCTTGCCGTTTCTGATAAGGAGATAAATGTGAAGTACGAGTTCCTTTACCGGAAAAAATGGAATCATATCGCAGTCACCGCTTCCTCAACAGGGGCCGAACTGCAACCCGGATCACAAACAGAATTCATTACCGAACACTACTGGGGTTATACCCGGCGGGGGCCGGGGTTAACGTCGGAGTATAAGGTGCAGCACCCCTCGTGGAAAATCCATGGGGTGACGAGTTACAGCATCGATTGTGATACGCTCAACCTGTACGGTCCGGATCTGCACCGTTTCCTCATTAACGAACCTGATTCGGTATTCCTGGCTGCAGGTTCGGCTGTAAGTGTTCACCAGCGCGTGCTTCACCGGTATAATCCGTAAGCGTTTTACATTGTGCCGGTCAATGCATATTTTTCCCCGGACCCAGGTCAGGCCATTGCCCCTGCCATCTTGTGGCATTTCTGGGCACATTCATCACACATCCTTGAGCACTCACGGCAATGTTCATTGTCATGTTTGCCACATTCCTGGGCGCAGGCTTCACAGGCCTCGGCGCAGATCCGGCATAGTTCCATGGCCCGCTCACTCCCCATACTCATCAGCTGCGCGGCCGCATAACATAACGCAGCGCATTCCATATCGAGACGGATGCATTCTGCCATCATGTTAACATCTTCCTCCCTGGTACACTCCGATGCACAATGATTGCAGATTGCGGCACAACGAAGACAGGCTTCGATGCATTCCTGGTATTGATGGTATCCTTTCATAAAATCTATTTTGGACAAAGCCTCAAGAAGCACGCCAGCAGGAATCAGGCAGGGAACGAGGGCTTATACGGGGCCAGACTGTTGATTTTTGTGCACAAAAATGTGATGACCTGAAAAAGGGGTAACACGATCGCGATTTTGCAGGAATCCGTCGTAAATTATGCGCTCATTCAACTCCCGAATATATGAATACAATGAATCGATTAATTCTTGCAGCAACTGTTTTAACGCTGGCTTCCTGTGATTCGCCTGCCCCGGAAAAAACGGCCGATGCAAACGCTTCTGCAACTGATACTTCAGGTACCGTTTCAGTAGAAACAAAAAAACCGAACTCGGATTATAAACCGGCCTTTGCGGGGCAAACCCGCATCGCTGCCGTAAAATCGAAAACAGCATACGAAGGAAAAGTGCTGACCAGCGACCTTAAGAATCCGTGGGGAGTAACCAGCCTGCCCGACGGACGGCTGATCATTACGGAAAAAATGGGCACCATCCGCATTGCGAGCACCACGGGCACATTAACTGCCCCGATCACCGGCGTGCCGAAAGTAAATCCTGATAACCAGGGCGGATTACTGGGCATCGCGGTAGATCCCGCGTTTACCCAAAACCGGATGCTGTACTGGGTTTTCTCCGAAAAATTACCTGACGGCAACATCACTGC
>SDZZ01000556.1 GCA_004173255.1 Chitinophagaceae bacterium
CTGAATGAGGGTGTAAAATAACATTGACTTTTTGTTGCTTCCTCCGGCCCGCCCCAATCCATTATTTTCTATATTTAATCATGCAAAACCTGAAGCAACAGTTCCTGATTAAAGACGATATTACTTTCCTCAACTTTGGATCTTTTGGCGCTTGTCCCAGGCCGGTTTTTGAAACATGGCAGCAATTCCAGCTGGAAATGGAGAGGGATCCTGTCCAGTTTATCGTGGCAGATGGTTTGAAATATCTCGCAACTGCCCGTGAAGCATTGGCAGAATACGTTCACTGTAATCCTGATGACCTGGTGTACGTCACCAATCCATCGTACGCAGTGAATGCGGTTGCAAAAAGTTTTGAACTGAAGCCCGGCGACGAAATACTGACAACGGATATTGAGTACGGTGCCTGCGACAAAACCTGGGAGTACTATTGCGAAAAGGCAGGTGCTACCTACAAGCGGCAGGCAATAACACTGCCTGTTACATCAAAGGAACAGGTAGTGAATGATTTTTTCAAAGGGCTTACACCAAAGACCCGGATGATTTTTATCAGCCACATCACCAGTACCACAGGCTTACGTTTACCAGTGGAGGAGATCTGTAAAGTGGCCAAGGAAAAAGGCCTGCTTACATTTGTGGATGGTGCACATGCACCCGGTCATATCCCGCTGGATCTGACCAATGCGCCTTTTGATTATTACACTGGTGCGTGTCATAAATGGATGATGACACCGAAGGGAAGTGCATTTTTATATGTGAAAAGAGAGTACCAGTCATCCATCGACCCGTTGATCATCAGCTGGGGCTATAAAGCATTGTTCCCGTCGGATTCCCAATTCCTGGATTACCACCAGACCAACGGAACCCGCGACTACACTTCCTTTCTCGCAATACCGGCAGCAATTGCTTTTATGGATAAATATGAGTGGACCAGCGTAGCGGCTGATTGCCGAAAACTGGTGCAGTCAAATGCGCAGGCTTTTTGCGATATCCTCGAAACGATACCCCTCGCACCGCTGACAGATGATTTTATCCTGCAGCTCTGCAGCGGGCTGGTAAAGACCAAAGAACCCGAGAAATTAAAGCAGCACCTGTATGATCAATACAGGATCCAGATACCCGTGATGCGGCAGGGTAATCAGGTTTACCTGAGGTACTCGATTAATGCGTTTAACAGCCAGGCGGACCTTGATGCGTTATTTGATGCATTGAAAAGCATCAAAAAAAACACCTCACTGATCGGGTAGCAGAGCGTACGGATATGACCAGTCAATAGTCAAAACCGTACACCCTTAAGGGGCTGGATGGAAATTAAACCGCTGGAAAAGAGCATCCTGTGTTCTGGCATGGCGTTTAATGTTTACCTCGTTCCAGCCAAACCACACAACCCTCAATCATGAATCTTATCACTTCCGCGAAATTCGCATTCCGCCAGCTTTGGAAAAACCGTACGGTCTCTGTCCTGAACCTCATAGGGCTTGCTTTCAGCATTGCCTGCTGCGTGGTGATTGGTATGTATGTAATCCACCAGCTTAGCTTTGATGATTTCCATAAAAACGGGAACCGCATTTACCGGGTTACCGAAACGCAGAAACAACCCGGTGGAATTTTCCAGGCCGCGGTTACCCCCGGTCCGCTGGCCCCGGCTTTAATCAAGGACTTTCCCGAAATAAGCAGGGCTGTGCGCATCGGCAGTTGGAGTGGTACTTTAAAGTACGGCAAAACAGTTATTGACGAAAAACAAATGCTCCTGACCGAGCCTTCTTTTTTCAGCATGTTTACCTTCAGCGCGCTGATGGGAAATGTGGACGATTTTTTGAAATCTGACCAGGACATGGTTATTACGGAAGACGCAGCCGTACGTTTGTTTGGCAGTGACTGGAAAAAAAGTAACGGCATAATTGGAGAAACGGTCACTTTCAACGGGGAGCAGGATTTCAGGGTTGCCGGGGTAGTTGCGAATCCTCCCGCCAATTCAAGTATCAATTTCAGTGTATTGCTTCCTCTCAGTTATCTTTTCAAAACGGACGAGTGGTCGAACAATTGGGGAAGTAATAATTATCATACCTACATTGAAGTTAAACCAGGCTCGGATATGCCAGCGTTTGAAGTCAAAGCAAGGGACCAACTGAAAAAATATGTAACGAACACCGAAGACAAATTGGGTTTTCAACCTTTGTCCAGGCAATACCTGTACTCAAAGTTTGATTTCAATACCGACTGGGGAATTCGCAGCAACATCAAATACGTACAGATTTTTTCAGCTGTCGGTTTGATCCTGCTGATCATTGCCTGCGTGAACTTCGTCAACCTTTCAACGGCTGGTGCTATCCGGCGTTCGCTCGAGGTCGGCGTTCGTAAAGTAAATGGTGCATCGAGAAGACAGCTTGTGTTTCAGTTCCTGGGCGAAACAATTCTGCTGTCTTCACTTGCTGGCCTGCTGGCAATCATTCTTATCAGTTTAACCAGGCCATATTTCCTTGACTTCACCGGCATCGATCTGGAGATAGATTTTACCCAGCCGGTGTTCATTGGATTGCTTGTTGGGTTTGTCCTTGTAATCGGGGTGTTGGCGGGAGCATATCCCGCAT
>SDZZ01000557.1 GCA_004173255.1 Chitinophagaceae bacterium
TAACGGCACAGTAGCGCAGAACGTTGCCGACCTCGTATACGGCAACATCAGCTTCTCCAATGGCGGTACCAATGCGAAGACACTGCTGGGTGCAGGCACAATCAACGGCAACCTCGTTATAAACAGTGGGGTGAACCTGAACGCTGCTAACTTCCCGGTGACGCTGTTTGGTAACTGGACCAACAACGGGGCGACTTTTATTCCAGGCACAGGTGACCTGATCCTCAACGGGTCTTCCAAAACGCTCTCCGGTAATACAACGTTTAACGATTTTACTGTCAATGGCAGTTACTCCGTAGCATCAAGTGATATGACGTTCAACGGTCATTTCCAGGTAACCGCTGGCGGCAGCTACCAGTCGGGAACCGGTACGGCAACAGCAATCGGTGACTTCACAAATGCAGGGTCGGTGCAAAGCAGCGGCACGGTTACATTTGCGGGTACTGCGCTGCAGACTATCCGGCTGGTGAATGCACTGCAATCCACCTCCACGGGCATCGTCAATTTTAACGGTACCGTTGCCCCCATATTAAACTCGACATCTGTACCCACCTTCGCCACGGTGAATATAAATAACACCGCAGGCATTACGCCAAGTGTAAACTGGATGGCACTCGTTGCCTGCAACATCAGTAGCGCTTCGGCATTCAATGGTGGAGTGTACACGCATACCTTCAGCGGGAATTTTGCAAATAGTGGTGTGGTCACCAGTTCGGGCACCCTCATTTTTAATCCATCGGCAGCGGCGACTGTGCAGTTGAGCGGAACAACTTTTTCCAGTACCGGAACTATTGTCCTTGGCGGAAGCGGCCTCATTACCATCACCGGTGCGCCAACAGCTATCCAGGATCTTGTTATTGCCAATACAAATGCTGCTGGATTAACGACCCCTTCGGGTTGGACAATCAACGGAAAGTTTTCCATAAACAGTAATGCTGTGTTCAATCCCGGACCATACGTGTATAATGTGAACGGAAACATTGAGGCAGACGGCCAGCTGGCCGGCGGATCATCAACTTTCAACCTTACGGCCAACCCGGGTACGCTGAGTGCGGGACCTGGTGCGGTCTTCAATCATTTCACGGTCAGCGGCAGTATCAGTGCGCTTACCGATTTCCGTGTTGCGGGCGACTTTACCAATAACGGTACATACGATGGCAGCGCAGGCGTTCTGATAATGACGGGTGCCAATGCAGCCAGTATTTCGGGCACCACGAGTCCTTGTGCGATCGACCAGCTTACTGTTGAAAAGACTTCCGGTGCAATCGTTACCCAGAATGTCAACCTCAGTGGCCTTTCCTTCCTCAACGTATTCAGCGGTGTCCTGTTTACTTCTACGCGTACTATAACGCAGGACCCCGGTGGCGGTATCCTGATTGTGAACGACGGCGCCACGCTCAGGCTTGGCGGAACCAATTCATTACCTGGTTTCAGTGGATATGGCCTGGCTGTCAACAGCACGGTCGATTACGCCGGCACCAGCCAGGCAATAGGCAATGCGGCAGATTACGGCAATATGGTCATCTCCACGGCTGGTACCAAATCAGGGTTAATCCCTTTTGTTGTACGTGGTAACCTGTCAGTGCTTAATGGAGTGCTGGCTACGGCAACCATGACTGTAACCCATACGGTGCAGGGGAATTTTATTATGACCGGTGGTACCCTTACCGGTACAACAAGTACTTACCTGCTGAATGGAAATGCTGATCAATCCCTGAGCCTGCTCAGTAACCTGGTTAATCTTACAGTCAATAAATCATCCGGAATGGTGGTACTCGGAGCCAACACGACCGTAACCCAGGCATTAACTCTTACCCGCGGAAAAATCAGGCTTGATGCGTATGACCTGTCAATAGCCCCGGGCGGATCCATTACCAATGCCGGTAGCCTGAGTTATGCCATTGCATCGTCTACCGGTAACCTGGTGCAGCAGGTGGTCAACGGCACAACCAAAAACTTTCCGGTGGGATCGCTGAACGACTACCTTCCTGCCACGCTAACCCTTTCGCCCGCTTCTGTTACCGATAATTTCCGGATCCGTGTCTTTGACGGGATCTATGAAAGCGGACTTACAGGCGGCCGCATCATGTCGTACGCCGTCGACAACTCCTGGTTGCTGAGTGAAGATGTTGCGGGCGGATCAACTGCCACCCTGGCATTACAATGGCCGGCATCGCTGGAGCTGCCCGGTTTTGTGCGCGCATCGGCCAGGCTGGGACACCATAATGGAGTCATCTGGGAACTGGGACCATCGGACATAGCGGCCACCGGAACCGATCCATTCTCTGTGTCGCGGGGCGGCTTCAATGATTTCTCCGTTTTTGGGGTGGGTATGTTCATCGTTCTGCCTGTTACCTGGCTGGAATTATATGGCGAGCAGCAAACCGATGGTAATAAAATTTACTGGGGCACAGGAAGCGAAACCAACAACAGTTCATTTGTGATCGAAGCATCCCGCAGCGGATCTGATTTCCGGCCAATCGGCACCCTGCCCGGCGCAATCAACAGCGGTTTGGAACAGCACTATAATTTTCTCCATAAAAATCCGGCGCAGGGCAAATGGTACTACCGCATCAAACAGGTG
>SDZZ01000106.1 GCA_004173255.1 Chitinophagaceae bacterium
GTAATAAAACCATTGGCGCCTTCGCTGTTGAATTTGTAATTGAATTTCTGTTGGGACACACCACCGAGGATTTCAAAACGATGGTCTGTCTTGAAGGTGGTGGTATAGGTAGCGGTTGCTTCGGTCAGGTAGTCATCATTTTCCGAATTGGAAATGAATGCCCGGCCGCCTTCCAGCGCACCGTTCAGGGTGGTGGTTGGCACATAGCTGTTGCGTTTGGTGATGCCGCGGTCGATGCCTGCTTTCAGCCGAACGAGCAATCCCTTCACTGGTGTGATATCGAGGAATACATTTCCCAGGGTCCTTTCGAGACGGCTTTTATCCGTGATGGTCAGCAGGGAGAATGGGTTTGGCTGCACTGCCAGTTGCGGGTTGATGGGATAGTTGCCATCTTCATCGATTGCCTGGATATGTGGTCCCTGCTGGATGGCAGCGCGGATGATACCCGAGTTTTCATATTGTTGTCCGCCCAGCTGTGTGTTATTATTATCAATGCGGCTGGAAGTAAGGTTAATACCCAGTTTTACAAACCGGTTGATTTCCTGGTCAATGTTGGCCCGGATCGAGTAACGACGGAAGTCAGAGTTTTTGACAATACCGTTCTGGTCGAAGAAGTTGCCCGATACCAGGTATTTGGTCAGCTTGGTGCCGCCTGACATGGAAAGGTTATGCTGAGACGTAGAACCATCGCGGGTTACCAGGTCAATCCAGTCAGTTCCACGGCCCACGTTATTAATGGCATTCTGCGTATAGAGCCGGCGGTAGAGGCCATTTACCGGATTGGCCAGCGCTTCTTCACGTGTACGTGTACCATAAGGAATGACACCGTTTTCAAAATCCCACTGTTCCTGGCCGGCCACATTGCGAAGCTGCATCCATTCGTTCAGCGGAAGCACATCGAATGGGTTATTGTATTTCTGTACACTGAAGTTGTTGGAATAATCGACCCGTACCCGTCCTTCTGCACCACGTTTGGTGGTAATAAGGATAACTCCATTGGCGGCCCTTGAACCGTAGATGGCAGTTGAACTGGCATCTTTGAGTACATCGATCGATTCAATATCGTTCGGGTTGAAAGAGTTCAGGATACTTTGTGATCCTGCTTCATAACGCCCACCACTGCCCGGCTGCTGCAGGTCGGTAATGGGAAATCCATCCACTACAATGAGTGGTGCATTGCTGGCATTTACTGAACCTGCACCACGCACCAGGATATCAAGACCACCACCAGGCTGAGCGCTGTTCTGCCGGATGGTAAGGCCGGCCACTTTACCGCGCAGCATACTTCCGATTTCGGGGCTGGAGGAAAGGACAAGGTCTTTTGTTTTAACCTGCGAAACCGCACCGGTGAGGTCGCGCTTTCTCTGGGTACCATAACCAACTACCACCACATCATCCAGTGTCTGGTCGGCTTCGGTAAGGGTTACATCGATGGAAGTGCGGGTGCCTGCCGGTACTTCGATGGTACCAAAACCCACGGAGGTAAAAACCAGTGTCTGGTCGCCGGAAGGAACATTAATGGTATAGGTACCATTCGCATTGGTGCCCGCACCGATGGAAAGTCCTTTTACCTGGACCGACACACCACCCAGGCCCTTGCCGTCCTTAGCCGATGTTACCGTACCGGAAATTGTCCTGGTCTGCGCGTTTACCGCGAGTCCAAAACAAAGGCCGAGAACCAGTAACAGATTTCTTTGAATCAGTCTCATTGCAGTCAAATTTTGGTTTTATATAAAGTAGTTTCAGAAGTTTTTTACTGATGAATTAAGCAGCTTCATCACGTCGTTTTTGACTCACTCAATTTCAGGATTTAAAATGTCATAAAAAAATCACGAACGGCCTGAAACGCAGTATTGGTGCTATGCAAGCGTTTGCCTAACCCTAGTAAAACGTTTGCATAATCTTTAAAAAATAACACCAAATGCTAGATTATACGGACGATTATCCGCAGATCATTATAACCCGTTGCTTTTTCGTTCATTTTTTCGTTCGCAAGCAGTATGCTGTATTCCGGGCGATGGCCGATCGATTCGGCTGCATCGGGTAGTGACAACAGTAATGCGTAACGACCTGCGGGTATGTCTTTGGGCAAAGGAAGCTGTTCGCTGATCTTGTGCAAACCGGTCGACCAGCGGCGCGGATCAGCAGCAAGTGCCACCGTATATTCCTTTTTGGTGCTGACATTGCGAAGCACCAGTTTGACCGGTCGTGGATTGTATACTGAAGCGTACCCTTTATTTTCTATCAGCAGCCGGAAGCTGAGGGGCGTTTTCCTTTTCACCTGTTGGGGAACGGATGCCGTCTTCAACACGAGCCGGTATCCAAGCTGGCGCCTGATATTGTACAGGCAACCGGCACTGTCCCAGTCGTTGTTGACATCATTATTATAAGAAGCATTCAGGTAGCTGTAATGCATCCTGCGCATTTCAGATTCGGCATAACCGCCGGGTGCGCAATCGTTGGCCGGACTGAACGCATCATCGCAGGTTTCGCCGCCAACCACGGTGTACTTTGTATCGTCTTCAATGAATTTGCGGAGAATTTTGTTGGCCGGTTTGCGTGGTGAATCAGAGCTGCCGTTATCGTAATAGGTGCCGTAGTCATCGTCCGATGCCAGGAAACAATCATTATGGAATCCTACACGGGACACGGCCGACCCGTCAAAGGCCTGGCTGGCCTGCAGCGGCAGGCTTTCTACCGGTGCAGCCGGACCGTACATAAATTTCTGTTTGATCTGTGGGGTGCGCACCTGCACCATCCTGCCGGCGGGCATTGCATCCAGTAATGCAGCCAGCAATTCGTTGCGGTGGTTCCAGCTGCTGTCCAGTATGCGTCCTGTACCATTGGTAGACGCATCGCCAAAATAATCGGTGAAATAATTCTCCCCCCAGATGCCAATAAAACCTTCCTGCAAAACGGCGATCACATCGGAGTTAGCCTGCAGTAACGGTTTTAGCTGCCTGATGTGATTGAGTACAATATGCCGCGGGGCATCGCCGTATGGCGGACAGATCTGGAACTGATCGGGGCAATTGCCCGATTGCTGTTTGTTCGTATACATAAACCGCAATACAAACTTGAGACCTGCTTCGCGAACTACATCAAAGTCTTTCTGGAGTAATACGAGGAAGCTGTCGGACAATGGCCGGTCACGAAAAGCATCCAGTTCGTATCCCCGGTAAAGCAGGCTCACTTTCACCGCATAGCTGGCCCTGCCAGGTTTCTGTGCAGTGTTGCGGAACGATTTCAATTGCGCCAGGTCAAGCGGGTGAAAAGAGGAAGCCTTTGTCCCGGAGGGAAGATAAAATCCGCGTTCGGGATTCAGCAGGTCCTCCCTGCTTTCCTTGTAGGTAACGGTGCGAAGTTGTGCCGATGAAGCAAGCAGGATCATCAGGAAAACAGGCAGTAGTGCAAATTTGCGCATGGTAATCAGAGTTTGAAAAATATTTTCTTTTTATAAAGCCAGTAGCAGAGACACCACTCGAGAAACAGGGTGACCAGTGAGGCAATCACTGCCTGTGTGGTTGCACCCATTCCGAACAGTCCGGTAAACCCGTTGGTAAAAATGGCGACTGTTCCATTTACCCACTGCACTCCTACCGTTTCAAAAAACAGGTAAATAAAAATCGCGTTCATGCCCACCACGGTACAGATCCATGCATATTTGTTCCATCCCTTTACGTCGGTGACGTAGTAAAGAATTGCAAGGATCGCCAGCACATACCCTCCCGACACAAGTGCAAAGGAGGAGGTGCTGATCCGTTTGATAATGGGGGTAACGCCGGCAAGGTCCAGTGTATAGCCCGCTGCCAGTGCAATGACCGCGGCCAGTAACAGGGTTTTAATTTTCAAGCTGGCCGGTTTATCGCCGACAAGCAGTTTTCCCGCAAGCACTCCCCAGATGGTATGTGCAGCTGTCGGGATAATATTGATGGCCACCCATCCGTCGCTATTTATTTTGCCCATAATTATTGTATCGAACCATGCACCAAAATTGTGGAACTCGGTAAAGGGCTGGTCGTACCCCGGCTTGAGTACCAGGCGGTACAGTGCCTCCGTAACCAGCAGCAGCAGGATGGAAACCAGCAGCTGGAACAGCGACGACTTACGGATGATGAAATAAGCGATAAGTGTGGTAAAAGCCAGCTGCGTGAGCACATTCCATAACTCCCACACCATTTCGCCTGCGTACACGCAGTGCAGGGCAGTACCGCAGATAAAAAGTTTAAAGCAGCGGATGGCAACATGTTTAAAATTCTGTTCCCAGCTGATCCCTTTGAGTGATTTGAAATACCAGGAAATATAGAGTGCTGCGCCGGCCATGGTCATGAATGCGGGCTGGACCAGGTCCCAGAACCTGAGACCATGCCATGGGTGATGAAAGAATTGCTGTACAATGTTATTTGAAACACCGGAAGGGAAACTGTGGTCGAGTGAAACATAGAGATGACAGCTTTCTGCAGCCAGCAGGATCATGATCAGTCCGCGCATGACATCCAGCGAAAGAAGTCGTTTTTGCCCGGTTGGCGAAAGGCCCGCAGCAGTTTTTCCGATCGTTTGCATAATAGGGAAATTATTGAAAGGTTTACATAGTACAGCGTGCAAACGTTTTACCGCATTTACCAGTTCTGGCAAAAAAGAATTTAACTTAGTTCGATGGAACAGAAGCCAACCACCATCAAGGAAATTGCAAAACGGCTGAACATCTCGTTCAGCACGGTGTCGCGGGCTTTGCACAACCACAAGAACATCGGGCTTGGAACCAAACTCCGTGTGCAGCAGATGGCCAAGGAGCTGAACTACGAACCAAACCAGACTGCCATTTTTTTCCAGCAGCGCAAAACATTTACGATTGGTGTAATCCTTCCTGAACTGTCGGAGGCATTTTTCTCCACTTCCATCAATGGCATTGAAGATACTGCCGAAAAAAACAAGTATACGGTTTTACTGGGGCAGTCGCATGATAGTGAAGAACGCGAAATGAAGATTGTGGAAACGATGAAGAATCATCGGGTGGACGGCATCATCATTTCCATTTCCAAAAACACCGTGAACTATGAACATTTTGAAAGCCTGAAAAAATACGGCATCCCTGTTGTGTTTTTTGACCGCATACCGAAGATGAATGAAATCCACTATGTGGCGTGTAACATGATTTCGGGTACGGTGCAGGCAGTTTCGTACCTGATAAAAAAGGGTCACCGCTCTATCGGGATGATCAATGGCCCCGAGAAATTATTTGCCAGCCAGGAACGGAAGGACGGATATATCCAGTCCATGACAAAGAACCGCCTCAAGTTTGACCCCTCGCTGGTGGTTAACAGTGACCTGACGCTGGAAGGCACGCAGCTGGCCATGGAAGAGTTGCTGAAGTCGAAGCGCAAACCCACGGCCATTGTGACTTTCAACGACTACGTGGCGCTGGATGCCATCCAGTTTGCCCAGAAAAGGAAAAAGAAGATCAACAAGGATATCTGTTTTGTCAGTTTTGCCAACCTGCCGATCAGCAGTTACAGCGCATACCCACCGTTGGCTTCGGTGGAGCAGCATCCTTATATACAGGGCCAGAAGGCCACGGAAATCCTGATCGAACTGATGAATAAAACCAAGGATGATCCCGCACAGCCCGAAGCCTATTACAAGATCATTATCGAGTCACAATTAATACCCCACCTGAAAAAATAGGTCATGCTGGAGAAAGTGTATAAAGCGTTTGGAGTACCGGGAGATCCGGAGGAAGCGGTTGCGTTTGGATCAGGTCTCATTAACCACACCTGGAAAATCAGCAAAAACGGGAAGTTTTATGTGCTGCAGCGGATCAACCAGCAGGTATTCCGTGAACCGGATGCCATTGCCTTCAACATTAACCTCACCGCGCGGTTCCTTGGCGAGAGGTACCCTGAATATTTATTTGTTACTCCTGAACGTTCGGTTGACCAGCAGGATATTTACCACGACGAGGAGTCCGGTTATTTCCGTTTGAGCCCGTTTGTGGAAAATTCGCATACGATCGATGTGGTGGCCGAAACGGGCCAGGCATATGAAGCTGCCAGGCAGTTTGGCCTGTTTACAAAGTTGCTGGGTGAGATGGATGCAACCAGGCTGAAGATCACCCTGCCCGATTTCCATAACCTGTCGTTGCGGTATGAACAATTTGGCAATGCGTTACGGGACGGTAACCGGCAGCGGATTGGGGAGTCTGCCCCGCTGATCGAAGCGATCATCGCGCGGAAAGGGATCGTCGATACTTTTGTTGCCATCCGGAACAATGCGGCCTTTAAAATCCGCGCCACGCACCACGATACCAAAATCAGTAATGTGCTGTTTGATGACCGTGATAAGGGGCTGTGTGTAATTGACCTTGATACGCTGATGCCGGGTTACTTTATCAGTGATTTCGGCGACATGATGCGGACGTACCTGAGCCCGGTAAGTGAGGAGGAAAAAGACTTTTCAAAGATCTGCATCCGGGACGGGTTTTTCGAAGCCATCGTTGACGGTTATATCGGCGAACTGAAAGATGAATTGAGCCAGGAAGAAAAAGCCCATGCGGTTTATGCGGGGAAGTTCATGATTTATATGCAGGCGATCCGTTTCCTTACAGATCATCTCAATAATGATAGTTACTACGGTGCAAAATATACCGGTCATAACCTGCTGAGGGCGGCTAACCAGCTGGAGTTGCTGGCAAGGCTGGAAGAAAAGGAGGAGATACTGGAAAAAATTGCCGCGAGGTTCTGATCGCTGCAGGATGACAAAGACTGCCAACTGGTGGAACGTTTTAAAGGAAAAGCCTCTTGAAAAAGAGGCTTTTCCTTTAAACGCGGTTTCCAAACCAGATAACCTGTTAAGCTAATAAATTAGATGAAAGTTCTAATTTACAAGTATGCTACTACCCAAGACAGTAAGAAATATCAGGCGTGTTATTCCGTTCGGGGTGTTATGGCTTGTATTCAGCCTCATCTATGCCATGCTGGAGAAAGGGATCATCGGAAACCTGGACCACTATCCCTCCACTGGCGTTGATTATGATTTTGAAAGAAACATTTTAGTAATCCCGTTGTCAGGGCTGATGATGGGACTTTTTACCGGAATTCTGGAAATTGGCTATTTCAGTAAGTGGTTTATTAAAAATAGTTTCTCAAGGAAAATCATCTTCAAATCCCTTATTTACCTGGTCATCGTTACCGTGTTTCTTATCATTATCACCTCCATTAATACCCTGTATACGCTTGACGTAAACTCTGTCAGAAGTTTAGCAGCACCGGCCCTGGCATTTTTCACCGACTATGCCGTAGTAGGCATTATGGTTTACATTGCCGCTATAATTGTAATTACACAATTGTACGCTGAATTCAGCCAAAGCATTGGTGTGGGCGCGTTGAGTAATTTTTTCCTGGGGAAGTATCATCACCCTGTAGAGGAAGAAAGGATATTTATGTTTCTTGATATGAAATCCTCTACTACGATCGCTGAAGAGTTGGGCCATGTCAGGTATTTTGAGATGTTAAAAGAATACTTCTTCGATCTGTCGGTCCCTGTTATTGATTATGCCGGCACCATCTATCAATACGCGGGTGATGAGATGATCATGAGCTGGAAAGTAAAAGACGGTTTAAAAAACAACAATTGTGTCGAGTGCTTTTTTGAGATGAAACGCGCGCTGGCCAAAGTCCATGAAAAATATAACAGCCGGTTTGGATTATTACCGGACTTTAAAGCGGGTTTGCATTGTGGTATGGTAACTGCCGGGGAGATTGGATCGCTGAAAAAGGAAATCATCTTCACAGGTGACGTCCTTAATACTGCTGCAAGGATCCAGGGACTTTGCAATCATTACCATGCTGATCTGCTGGTATCAGAAGATCTGGCACACATACTTCAGCTTCCGGCCAGGTACGAGTTAACATCTGTTGGGGAAACACTTTTAAAAGGGCGGGTTAAGACTATGAAGATATTTGCCATTATAAATAGCGCACTTACTTGACATCTGGCCCGGGATGGCATATCTGCTCTCCTGCAATATCCTAAAAATGGCTATGACAATCACAGGTTTGGCTACGCCCGGCTAATGCATTAAGCAGAGCTTTGTTATAAATAAAATCAAGAAAATGAAAATTATTATAACAGGTTCTTTAGGCAACATCAGCAAACCACTCGCCCAGGAGTTAGTACAAAAAGGTCATGCGGTAACCGTGATCAGCAGTAACCCGGACAAACAAAAAGGCATCGAAGCCATGGGCGCAATAGCAGCCATCGGCTCGGTGGAGGACATCAGTTTTCTTGCAAAAACATTTACCGGTGCCGATGCGGTTTACACCATGCTGCCGCCGTTTAAGTTTCAGGAAAACCCCAGTCTGGATGCCAGGGAAGAAGCACGCCGGCTTTGCGGAAATTATGTTGGGGCGATCCATCAATCCGGCGTTAAAAAAGTAGTTCACCTTAGCAGTATCGGGGCTCACACTGATAAGGGGAACGGGTTGCTTGCCTTCCATTTTGTGGCAGAGCAGGTTTTAAAGCAGCTGCCTGCAGGTGTAACGATTACCTTTATGCGGCCGGTTGGTTTCTATTACAACCTGTACCAGTTTATGGATATTGTAAAAGGTGAGGGCTTTTTGAAAGGTTTTGTAGGACTGTTCCTTACGCTCCGTCACTACGGCTTAACTGGTTTGCTGCAAGGAAAAAAGGGGCTGATAGTATCCAATTACGGTGCTGAAGACAAAATGCCATGGGTTTCACCAATCGATATTGCAGCTGCGATATCAGAAGAACTGACGTCCGCATTTGAAGGTCGGAGGGCGCGCTATGTAGCCAGCGAAACCCTGACCTGTAATCAAATTGCAACTGCCCTGGGAACTGCTGTTGGTAAGCCTTATTTGAAATGGGTAACCATAAGCGACAAGCAAATGCTGGATGCATTACTAAAATATAAAATGCCATTGAGCCTGGCGAATGATATTACAGAAATGAATGCCAGCCAGCGGAATGGCGGAATCCTGTTTGAAGACTACTACAAAAACGTACCGGCATTGGGAAACGTAAAAATGAAAGACTTCGCCCGGGAATTTGCGGCTGTTTATAATTCAAAATAACCAGATTAATCAGGAATATGGAACCATATCAAATGAAAACGATCAGCCAATACCACCAGGCTTTGGGGATAGCCAAACCGGAACACCCGTTGGTGAGCGTCATCAGCATGGAGGATTTCAAACCACCTGCCGGGAATAGCCGGATCATCGTTGTGTTTGGCTTTTACGTCATTTCGCTGAAAAGGAATTTTGAAGGCACGATCAGGTACACTTATGGACAACAGTCCTACGATTTTGATGAGGGGATGATGTTTTTCCTTGCGCCCAAACAGCTGTTTTCATTTGATGCCGATCACGATTATAAAACATCAGGCTGGATGTTGCTTGTTCATCCCGATTTTCTCTGGGGTACTCCCCTGGCAAAAACGATCAGGCAATATGAGTTCTTTGACTACTCTGCAAATGAGGCCCTTTTCCTTTCCGGGAAAGAAGAGACAACCATTGGCGGTATTGCCCAGTTGATCAAACAGGAGTATCATGCCAACATCGATAAATTCAGCCAGGGGCTTATCGTTGCACAAATTGAGCTGTTACTGCAGTATTGTGACCGGTTTTACAACCGCCAATTTTTAACCCGGAAAATCAGTAGTCATCAGATCCTTAACCGCGTGGAAGAAATGCTTGACGAATATTTTAAAAGTGATGACCTGATCGAAAAAGGATTACCAACCGTACAATTCATCGCCGATACTTTGAATATATCGCCCACCTATTTAAGTGCTTTGCTTAAAGCGTTAACCGGCCAAAGTACACAGCAACACATCCATGAAAAACTGATCGAAAAAGCAAAGGAAAAACTATCCCTTACAGACTTGTCAATAAGCGAGATCGCTTACAGCTTAGGTTTTGAACACCCACCTTCCTTCAGTAAATTATTCAAGAGTAAAACCAATCTTTCGCCGCTGGAGTTCAGGGCGACATTTAATTAACACCACTATTCAAGATTATGATAGATTTTTTAGCTGGTCTGAGATCCAGAAATGAGCCCCTGTTTTATTTTGGCCTGATCTGCCTTTTAAGCGCTGTTTGCGTGTTGCTGATCGCAAGGTTCAGCCATATTGAAATAAATGGAGTTAACTCGTGGTATAAGCCTTTTAAATTCGCTTTGTCCATTGGTATATTCAGCTGGACAATGGGCTGGTATACAGGGTATCTTGAGCAACCTACGCAGGTTAGTATATATAGCTGGACAACCATTTTGCTATTGGGGTTCGAGTTGTTTTATATTACTTTCCAGGCCGCCCGTGGTCAGTTATCGCATTATAATGTAAGTTCACCCATTTATACCTCGCTTACCGTGGCCATGGCTGTTGCCGCCATTGCCGCCACTTTGTATACAGGTTATATCGGCATTCTGTTTTGTACAGGGGAATTTCCCCAACTCCCCGGCCATTACCTTTGGGCTATCCGGATAGGCATATTTTTGTTTGTCATTTTTGCATTCGAGGGCGCTATCATGGGCGGCAACGGTTCACATAGTGTTGGTGGTTCGGGCGATGGCAATGGCCTGCCGATACTTAACTGGAGCCGTAAATATGGCGATTTGCGTATCGCCCATTTTGTGGGAATGCATGCGTTGCAGGTATTACCGCTGATGGCTTACTATCTGATAAAAGATACGAAGTTGGTCATTTTTTTAGGGCTGGTTTATGGGGCTTTGGCGATTTTCTGCCTGATACAGGCACTTAACAGCAGGCCGCTTTTAAGCTTTTCATAAAGAACTGATTAGGATCAATTGCCAGGAAACAGATTTATGGCTGTGATGTGCCCGGTTTGCTTACCTGACCCTGTTTTGATCCCATCAAATTGCCGGTCAATCGTGCCCTGATATACTACTGACATAGGGTTGTCGCTATCCCCGGATAGCTTTACAAAATAAACTTAACAATTATGGAAGCGAAAAAACTTAAGATAGTGCCTGAAAACTATACAACGGTAACCCCATGGATCATTTCTCCATCCTCGGCCAAACTGATTGAATTCTTAAAGGACGCTTTTGACGCAGAAGAAATCCCTCACAGCAGGATTACGAATGAAGAAGGTGTTATCATTCACGTCGTGGTAAAAATTGGGGATGCGTTAATTATGCTTTTTGATTCAAGGGATGGCTGGCCTCACACCCCAGCTTTCCTGAATTTATACGTCGAAGATGTTGAAGCTGTCTATCAAAAATCAATTAAGCTTGGTGCTGAATCAGTAACTGATATTACTGCCTTGTGGTTTGGAGAAAAGGTTTGCAGGATTATCGATCCATTTGGAAACCTGTGGTGGATAAATCAACGCATTGAAGAAATTCATGTTACCGACCCCGGGGAAATTGGGCGACTAGCATCTACTCCGGAGGCAGTAAAAGGCATAGAATATATTCAAAAATCGCTGGATGAAGCTTTAAAAACAGTGAAACGGTTCTTCGAGAACAGATGAGAGT
>SDZZ01000558.1 GCA_004173255.1 Chitinophagaceae bacterium
CCTCAACGATGAGCCCCCTGCGAAAGGGCGGGAAGAATTCATAGCCAAACAAAACGAGACTACTATATTTATTACCGAAGGGGATAGTGCCAGCGGATCCATCACCAAGGCACGCATGGTGGACACGCAGGCCGTGTTCAGCCTGCGGGGTAAGCCGCTCAACTGTTTCGGTCTTACGAAAAAAGTGGTTTACGAAAATGAAGAATTCAATCTCCTGCAGCACGCCCTCAATATAGAGGAAGGAATTGAAGGCCTGCGGTTCAACAACATTGTCATCTCTACCGATGCCGATGTGGATGGCATGCACATCCGCCTGCTGCTGATGACATTTTTCCTCCAGTTCTTTCCCGACCTGGTGAAACATGAAAAGGTGTACGTGCTGGAAACCCCGCTGTTCCGCGTGCGGAATAAAAAAGAAACCATCTACTGTTTTGACGAACAGGAACGCGTGAATGCAATCAAAAAGCTGGGACCCAAACCGGAGATCACCCGGTTCAAAGGACTGGGGGAAATCAGCCCCGATGAGTTTGGCCAGTTTATCGGCGCCGATATGCGCAAACAGCTGATGAGGGTGGAAGAGGGCGACCATATCCAGTACCTGCTGGAATATTATATGGGCAAAAACACAATGGACCGGCAGGAATTTATCATTAACAACCTGAAAGTGGAACTGGACAGGGTGGAGGAAGCAGGTCCCGTTACCTGATCCGCTTTATCCAACCCCGGCCAATAAAAAATTATTTTGACAAAACTCGATATAATACGGAAGACGAAGTCACTGTTCATGCGGTGGCGCCTGGATGTGATCACTGAACCTTTTTCGGGACTGTTGCTGAATACCCTGTACATGTCCAAACTGAGCAGGTGGCGCAAAAACACACCGGTAAAGGGCTATAACGACTGGTACCAGGGCACCTGGGACTACAACCGCCGGATTAACCTGTATGAAGCCGTTATCGCGCAGGAACAACTGGCCGGTGCCGCTATCGACTATTTTGAATTTGGCGTTTGTGGTGGCCACTCCTTTAAATGGTGGCTTGCACATAATGGCAACAGCGCGTCCACCTTCCATGGTTTCGATACGTTTGAGGGGTTACCCGAAGCATATGGCTCTTTTGAAAAAGGGTCCATGGCATTCAATATTGAGCAGCTCAACATCCATGATACCCGTGCGCGTTTTTACAAGGGGCTTTTCCAGGATACGCTGGTGCCCTTCCTTGCCGGGTACAACAGCAGCAACCGGAAGGTAATCCATATGGACGCGGATATTTTCAGTGCCACCATATTCAGCCTTTCGCAGCTGTACCGTTTCCTCAACGATGGTGATATTATCCTGTTCGATGAGTTTGCCGTACCCAAACATGAGTTCATGGCCTGGAAAATTTTCAGCGAAAGTTTTTACGTGGAGTACGAGGTAATCGGTGCTGCCAACAACTACCTGTTCCTGGCCCTGAAGATTAAAAAAAATAAACAAGAAGCTTAAAGTATGATACATATTGTTTTCAATGAGCCGGAGGTTGCCCTGATGCACAAGGTTATTGAACTGGATGAAACCCTTGCAGGCGATGTCAAACTGATTCGCGATGATTTTGCTGTTGGCCCCATTACCAACCTTGATACGGAAGATGGATGGAAGGAACGGATCGGATGGTGGAGGGGATTACTCGCGGGTTCGCCCTACGGTGCCCAGCACGCCGGCAGCTTCGATGACCGCGAAACGGTGAAAGAAATCACGGCAGCACTTGACGCAAACCCGGATGAACAGGTGTGGATCTGGATGGCCCAGAACCAGCACGACGTAAGCGGCTACTACTGGCTGATTCCCGCGTTAAAAGCTTACCAGGGTCGCATCATGATCCTGTATATGAACAACCTGCCATTTATCAATGAAAAGGGTCAGTTGTTTTATCCGACATGGCTGCATGAAATACAACCGGCCGAGTTCCTGAAGGCAAAAAAACTCTGCCGTCCGGTTACACTCAGCGAGTTTGAAATCGATCCGGACGAATGGAAACGTTTGTCGGCCGAGAATGCCATGGTGCGCCAGCTGGAAGGAGGCAAAAAACTGGCAGGTCACGATGAATCTTTTTACGACCAGGAAATTCTTAAAAACCTGACAGGGGAGTGGCAGAAATCCTGGAGGGTGCTGTCAAATACACTCAACCGGATGAAGGTGAAAACGGGCGATGTATTTATTATGTGGAGGATGAAGGAACTGGTAGCTGCAGGCAGGATAGAAGTAACAGGTGAAACAGATAAAGGCTGGAAAGATTTTGATGTGAAGCTTCCGGTAAAACAGAAACAGGACTAAAGCAAGATTAATTAGCCGGGTACCACCGGCGAAACATTATAAGAATGAGCCTTTCAAAAAGTAAATTATCAGAGATCCAGAATAACGACAGCGGATTGCACGGTCAGTATAAAACCTGGTTCCTTGATTATGCGTCGTATGTGATCCTTGAACGTGCGGTGCCGGCAATTGAAGACGGGCTGAAACCAGTGCAGCGACGCATCCTGCATGCCATGAAGGAAATGGATGACGGCCGTTATAACAAGGTGGCCAATATC
>SDZZ01000107.1 GCA_004173255.1 Chitinophagaceae bacterium
CTGCACGGCATCCATATATATATGGTCGAGGTCGGGCCGTTCTTCGCGATCGATCTTGATATTGATGAAATGTTCATTCATGAAACGCGCGGTTTCTTCGTTTTCGAAACTTTCGCGCTCCATCACGTGGCACCAGTGGCAGGCCGCATAACCGATACTTACCAGCACCGGTTTATTCTCCTTGCGCGCACGTTCGAGAAGCTCGCTGCTCCACGGGTTCCAGTCTACCGGATTATGTGCATGCTGCAACAGATACGGACTGGTTTCACTGATCAGTTTATTGGTATATACGGGCATGCCCGAAGTTCGCCAAAAATGAAGCCTGATCCTTGTGAAAAAAACGGGAAGGGATTATTTTTTAACGGTAGTGGCCAGGAATTTATCCAGCGCAGCTACCATGCTTGGGGTCTGTGGCTGCGGGGCCTTGATGTCCAGCGTAAGGCCTGCTTCTTCCGCAGCCTTGCTGGTGTTACCACCGAAGGCACCAATGATGGTACCGTTCTGCTGGTAACCAGGGATATTGTCGAACAGGCTACGCACACCACTGGGCGTAAAAAAGCAGATCACATCAAAAGGGTTCTCATTCACCAGATCCTTGATGTCATTGCTTTGGGTGCGATACATAAATGCCAGGGCAAATTCGCAGTTGTTGGCTTTGAGATAGCTTACGATGTCGTTATCCTGTTGGTTCTCGGAACATACATACAGGAATTTTTCGTTGCCTTTATGTTTGTTGATCACATCGAACATGCTCTTGTTGCTGCCATCGGCACCATAGAACACTTTACGTTTACGATAGAGGATAAACTTCTGGAGATAGAGGGCCACCGCCTCGGTAATGCAGAAATATTTAGTGTCCTGTGAAACGCTCACCTTCATTTCCTCGCACATGCGGAAGAAATGGTCAATGGCATTGCGGCTGGTAAAAATAACCCCGGTATAACTGGCGATTTCAATCTTCTGCTTCCTGAAATCCCGGGCAGGGATTCCTTCAAGACGGATGAAAGGCTGGAACTCCAACTGTACATTGTATTTCCGTGCAAGCTCAAAGTATGGCGACTTATCGCTTTCAGGCCTCGGTTGGGTTATCAGGATCCTATTTATGTTTTGAACTGATTGGTCAGTTCGCTTCTCCCCATTTTTTACCATGTGCGATCAGGCTAAATTGTGTGCAAAGCTAAGGTTTTATAATTAAACAAACGATAGTAAAACCCTGTAAATCAGGAGTAGCGGCCCCACCTCAAAGGCAGCGAAGTACAAAATGAAGTGAAAAAGATTGAACCTGACCTCGTTACGCACCGCGGAAAACGCTAAGACAAAGCGGTACAGCAGCAGCATGCCGATACCACACCAGGAAAGCACCATCACTATGGAAAAGAGCGGCTCATGGGCAAAACCAAGAATGACCACCACTGGCAGCAGGAAGATGCCGATCATTTTGTTAATGATGAATACAATGAAAATATAGGATTCTGCAGCGTTCTTGATATTGAAGATCCAGCCACAGATCTTCAGGCCAAGGAACTTTACAAAGTAAATAATGGCGAGCCCGGCGCAGCAGTACAGGTACATAAACCAGAAATGCTCAACCGGCCGGAAGCCCTGGTCGCGCAGCAGGAAGTTGAGATACATACCCGCGGTAAGCACGAAAAAAAGATTCATCATGAGCGACGGCAGCGGTGTCTGCATCAGTTGTTCGCGGATCTGCCGTTGTTTCATAGTGGTGCGGAAGAACACCCGGAAGAGGTCATTGACATATTTGGGAAATGAAAGCCGCAGTATGGCAAACAAAAACACCAGACCGATGATGGCATAAAACAGCAAATCCTTATCCCTGGCTATATGCACATTGCTTCGGATCAGCAACGCTTTGCTGGAAAAACGGAAATAAGGGTGATGGTCCAGCACCTGACGGTTAAAGGGTATACCTTCCACTATATCCCATCCCTTTCCGGTAAACGGCGGTCGTTTTGAAACAGCGGTGTCCGCAACCAGTACGCTGTCGGTTTTTACCGAATCCACCAATGTTACCACCGAATCTGCTGCACCGGAAGAATCGGCCGGCGACTGGGCCCGGACTGACAGCTGGCTGACGAACAATAAAATGAATAAGGGAAAAATCCGGCGCAAATGGATAAAATTGTTGTGCAAAAATAGTCGTCCGTCCGACATGTTGTTGGATGATACTGTAATTCCTTTCACTTAAAAATAATTAAGGAATCCGAAATGGATTTTCGATTGCCGCAGGTTGAATGGAAGGTCACTCCGTTTACCCACTGCCCATGCAATATTAAAGATGCCCACTTTGGTTTCGAAAGAAAGACCAAGCCCCGATGAAAGATAGGTATAGTCCACCTCCACATTCTGGCTCTTGTTGCGGCCATAACCTCCATCGGCAAAACCATAAAAGAACGAGTTCTGCCCCACCAGGAAACGATACTCGAGTGTACCCACGGCAAACTGCGACAGGTACTGGCTTTCCTCATCAAAACCCCTGAGCAGCTTATACCCCCCGATCTGGAACAGTTCATTCCTGAACAGGTTGGCACTTTGCACAAATCCCACATTCAGCGCGGCTTTCAGCGTAGCGCGGTTCATTTTACCCATCGGGAAATACCTGGCTGCAGTGGAACGGACGCGGAACTGGTACGACTTCAGCTTCACACTGTCATACAGGCTGCTGAAATCAAACGACGGGTTGGAAGGGTCTTTCAGTTCGCGGATTTCGTTATTACGCGTAACCCTTTTAGTTCCGATAGTAGTGGTGATTTTAAACTCATTGCCGCTGGTGGGGTTGAGCCGATAATTGGTATTGTTGAAATCATAGTCGATACCCAGGTTAGTTGTGTTCACATCGGCTTCATCGGGTAACCGGTATTGCTGCAACACATACGCCGTGTTGGCCCCGTTCACGATTGTCTGGAATCGTTGCACAAATACTTTCCCCGTGCGGTACGCATCCACCTTGTACTGCACACCGAGCTGGAGGTTCACATTCAGGAAGGTGCTGTCCTTGCGGAACATATCGAATGCGAAATCGAGACCGAATGGTGAATTGAACAGGTAGGGATGCTGGTAAACAAGATTCAGGCGGGGCGATTTCACCTGCAGCTGCTGCCAGTTGAGCCCGATAGTCTCCCCTGCACCCAATGCATTCTTAAGGTTGAGGTTGGCTTCGCCGGTCACCAGTAATTTTTTAGAGGCAAGGGCATCCGTATTGGGAAGGAAACCGATCAGCACATTGACCTGGCTGCTCTTTTTCTGTTTGAGGTACATTTCGAGGAAAGAACCGGAATTGAGCCAGACCAATCGGGCAGGGAACTCCTCTTCGACGTAAGTCAGTTCACGCAGCCGCCTGCTGATGCGGGTCAGCTTTTCCCGGCTGAACGTGCTGCCGTTGCGGATCTCCAGGTACCGCTGCAGGAACTCATTAGAAATTTTAGCGGACCCAAGCAGGTGGATGCTGTCGATAACATAGGCCGGTCCCTTATCGACCATCAGTTTTGCATTGACCTTTTCGCCACTGATGGCAAAGCTGTCGACCCACACCTTCGCAAAGGGATGACCATTGTTTTCAAGGTAAACGAGGATGCGGTCCTGCCAGTCGCGAACGGCCTGCTGGTCGTACACCCTGCCATCGAACCCGGTTTGTCGCCAGCCGAGCGACTGAAGCAGTAACGGATCCACCGCCGACACATCGAGCGACTGCCATTCATATTTTGAACCAAGGAAAAGCACCACATGGGCGAAAGTACTGTCATACCGGACCGAGTCCAGTGACGCAGTTACATATCCCCGTGCCCTCAGGGTACCAGGCAATTCGGTCACAAACTTTACACAATCGTTCCTGTACGGGAATCCGGCGGGTATACCCAGACCTGCAAGAAAGGCCGAGTCACGGTCAACCCCACGGATCTCCAGCCGGTATTGTTGCTGGGCCAGGAGGGGCAGCCCGCACAACAAAATTGCACAAACCAGTATCAGCAGTCTTAATTTTGCCATCCTCACTACTCCGCGGCCAGGTTTCCGCGTGTTTTGGTGTAATCGTAAAAGAAATTATTTGGCGGGCATCTACATCCATATACCCTTCTGCAGGCAGGCCTGCAATTACTGCAACTTCCATTTCAGTACTTCGTTGCGTTACAAGAACGAATTACTGGCGGCTTTATTGAAGGAGATGGAACTATTTCCGGCCGCGTTCCCCGGGGAAATGACCGGGGCAACCATTGAAACCATTTACATCGGCGGAGGCACGCCAAGCCTGCTTTCCACCGATGAGCTGCAATTGGTACTCGGGAAAGTGCGTACGGTTTTTAAAGTGGATCCCGCTGCCGAGCTTACCCTTGAAACCAATCCCGACGACATCACCGGTGACCGGCTGGTGGAATGGAAATCGATTGGCATCAACCGCCTCAGCATCGGTGTTCAGAGTTTTTTTGAAGAGGACCTGCGGTGGATGAACCGGGCACATAATGCCGTACAGGCAGAATCCGCACTCCGACTGGCCCGCAGTCATTTTGACAATATAACGATGGACCTCATCTACGGTACACCGGGACTGACCCACGAAAAGTGGAAAGCCAATGTGGACAAGGCCATCGCGCTCGGCATACCGCATTTGTCCTGCTATGCCCTTACAGTGGAACCGAACACCCCCCTGCAGAAAATGATCAGCCAGCAAAAACTGCAGGACGTGGACGCCGATGTGCAGTCGGCCCAGTTTATCCTGCTCATGAAATGGCTGGAAGAAGCAGACTTCGAGCATTATGAAATCTCCAACTTTGCCCGACCAGGATTCCGCAGCCGGCACAACTCCTCGTACTGGCAGGGTAAATCCTATTTCGGGTTTGGCCCTTCGGCCCATTCTTTCAACGGAAGTGAGCGGTGGTGGAATATCGCCAACAATAGCAAATACATTGCTTCAATTAATGAAGGCCTTATTCCTTTTGAAAAAGAAGTGCTGACACCGGTACAACGGTTTAATGAATTTGTGATGATCTCCCTGCGCACGGGTGAAGGGCTCGACCTGCTTCGATTCCGCAAAAATGAATGGGGTTTCCTGCCGGATAAACTGGCAGCGCTGGATACCGCAATGACCCTCCTGGCAACGGAGTATGCTGCGAAAGGGCTGATCCATTTTACCCCGGAAAAAATTGTATTGACAAAAGAAGGGCGCCTGCTGGCGGATGGGATAGCGGCAGATTTTTTTACTGAGTAGGTAATGTTCTCTTGGGTCCTGAAGGGCCTGCCTAATGGGACTGGTGGCGTTCCCGGTACGACTTATAAAGGGAGGAAACCAGCACGCATGCCAGCATGATCAGGATGGCTGCGGGACCAAAACCGTGATATGAGAGTGGCATAAATAATAGTTTGTGCCGGCTGGCGATGAATAGAACGATGTTCCCTATATCAGACCATTACTGCTTCAATTTGTTTAAACGCTTCTGCAGGATTAACATTTTCCCATAAAACCTGGTAAATATTCTCCGCAATGACCATCCTTGCTTCGATGGAGCGGTTGATATTATGGATACACTTAGCGGCATTGTACCCTTCTGCCACCATGTTCATTTCCAGTTGCGCGCCTTTAACAGAGTAACCCTTCCCGATCATGTTACCGAATGTCCGGTTCCGGCTGTATAAAGAGTAACAGGTTACCAGCAGGTCACCCAGATATACGGAAGCAGCATAGTTGGGGGATTTACGTAGGGTAACCGGGTCATCGTTTTCGTGCTCGCCAATCACAATGTGTTCGGCCCCGAAATGTTTGAGGAACTCCGCCATCTCATCGGCGGCATTGGCGATATACACGCTGAGGAAGTTGTCCCCGTACCCAAGGCCATGGGCCATACCGGCACCTACTGCATAAATATTTTTCAGTACCGCTGCATATTGCACACCAAGGATATCATGGTTGATCACGGTATTGATATATGCGGTAGTAAAGTGTGATGCAATCTCGGAGGCCGACTGTACATCTGTTCCCGAGAACGTGAGGTACGATAATTTTTCCGCCGCCACTTCTTCTGCATGGCAGGGACCCAGCACCGCGAAATACCGGTCCAGCGGAAAACCGAATTCCTGTTCGAGGTAATAATTGAGCAGGATATCCCGTCCGGGCAGTATGCCTTTCACCGCCGACACAATTTTTTTACCCACCCAGTCATTCGCCTTCATTCCCTGCAGGCTTTCCTCGATATAGGCGGATGGAATTCCCATCACAATCACGTCCGACAAACGGATGATTTCTTTCAGGTCTGTCGAAAGGTGCAGCAGCGATGTATCAAAGTTTACCGATGGTAAATATTGGGGGTTATGTGAGCGCGACTCCAGATGTTTCCGGTTCTTCTCATTCCTGATCCACCAGTTCACATGATGGTTATTATCCGTCAGGATCTTCGCCAGCGCTGTTGCCCAGCTGCCACTGCCCAGTATACCGAATGAATGATCCATAGTGTTATTTGACAAACAATTTATCCTTATCGGTGACCTTCACCTTCATGCCATCCTTCAGTGTTTTACTGATGGCATTATAAGGTCCGGTAACCACCTGCTCCTTCCCGGTAAGACCCGATCTTATTTCGATGTAATTAATATCCTGGATGCCCGACTGCACCAGCACTTTCTTAATGGTCCCGTCCGGCTGCACCACAAACACCACTTCTTCCAGGTCGTTGCTGACTACAGCGGGGGCCGACTGGTTCGCCATATCCGGGTTTGCATTGTTGGAAATCTCCTGCTTTTTCTCGTCAATGCTCTGGTCGCTTCCACGCACCCGGGCATTCACCGCAGTAATAGGCACAGTCAGTATATTATCCTTCCGCTGGGTTTTGATATCGGCATTTGCATTCATACCCGGACGGAATGGAAACTTCCTTGGCTTCGACGGGTCAATGAGGTCCTGGTAAGAACTGCGGTCAAGCCGGATCCTTACTTCATAATTCGTGACATCATTGGTAGCCGCCGCCACCCCGGCGGTTTTCGTACTGCTGGCTATCTGGGTTACCACTCCTTTGAACTTGCGGTTATTGTATGCATCCACTTCCACGTCGGCCGAGTCACCGATGTTGACTTTGACAATATCATTCTCGCCCACGTCCACCCGTACTTCCAGCATACTCATATCTGCTACGGTCATCATTTCGGTACCGGCCATCTGCGCCGTGCCCACTACCCGTTCACCCCGTTTGATCGTGAGGGAAGATATGACGCCATCCATGGGCGCAGTCAGCGTGGTTCGGCCCAGGTTTTTATTGGCCGAGGTAAGGCCCGTCTGCGCCGTTTGCACCCCGGCCTGCAGGCCTTTTATATTCTGCTGCGCCGCACGGTAGTTGGCCTGTGACGATAAATACGTGGCTTCGAATTGCTCAAACTCTGCTTTTGAAATGACCTTCTGGTCGAACAGGGTTTTATTCCTTTCATACGCCTGGCGCGATTGCTCCATTGATACCCGCAGGGCTTCGAGTGCGGCGTTGCTGTTGGCAACGGTCGACTGCGACTGGCTTACACGCGAAGCCGCTTCATCGCGCTGCAACGCATAGATATCGGCATAGATGCGGGCTAGCACCTGTCCTTTCTTAACGCTATCGCCTTCCTGCACGTTGAGCTCGGTCACCTCGCCCGAAATGTCGGGACTGATCTTGACTTCGATCTCCGGATAAATCTGGCCCGAGGCCGTTACCGATTCAATAACCGTGCGCCGGGCAACATTTTCCACCGATACTTTTTCGCCCTCATCTTTTTTGCCAAATACTTTTGCCAGTATAAAAACAACGGCAAGGACGGCTGCAATCCCGATGATCCACTTAAGTGATCTGCTCATAAGTTCAACTTGTTTAAACAGTAACTGTTTATAATTTTAATCCCTGCCCTTTATAAAACTCCAGCAGTTTCATCTTGAATACATAATCATACTGCGCCAGCACGAGGTTGATCTTTGCCCGGAATAAATTATTCTGGTTGGTGATCAGGTCAAGCGAATTGAGCAGGCCGATATCGAAACGGGCTTTTGCAAAGTCATAGGCCTTCTGTGAACTGACTACGCCTTTCTGCGATGCATGGAATTTCTGGAGGGCCGCTACCGCATTGGTATGCGCCTGCCAGATATCCTGCTTCAGTGTTTGCGCATCCAGCTCGGTCTGCAGCTCCACACTGGTTACATTCAGGCGGCCCCTGTACAGGTTTGTTTTTGCCACGCCACCGTTAAAAATGGGAATGTTGAGAGCCACGCCAACCGACTGCGAAAAGTTATCGTTTACCTGTTTGAAATAACTGTTGCTCGTGAAACCCGGGAAGGTCCGGTTAGAGTAACGGGTGTCCAGTCCACCGAAAAGGCCAAGCGTCGGATACAACCGCCCTTTCAGCGCCAGTACATTTTTCTGGGCCGATTTCAGGTTCAGCAGGTTGATCTGCTGCTGCGGCATGTTCACCTCCGCCAGCTTGTAAACCGAAGCAGGATCCAGTTCCGACAAAGGATCGATGGGGATAGACTCCACTGGCGGGATGGCCACATCAAACGGCGCATCGGCACCAATATTCAGTACCGCCTTTAATTGAAGGACCGATAAAACATAGTTGGAATTGGCGGTAATCAGGGTGGAACTGTCATTGGCCAGTTGTGTTTCCAGCTCGGCCAGGTTCAGTTCAGGTAACGCCCCTGCATTGACCTGGATGCCAACGGTTCGCACCTGCTCGATGCTTTGTTGTACCTGCACTTCACTGATGCGGATCTGTTCCGCATTCAACAGGATCTGCAGGTAGGCATTGGCAATATTCAGTGCAATATCATTCTTTGCTTTTTCAATGCCCGCCCGTGCCGCCTCGGCAGCGTAGGCATTGGCTGCAACGGTGTTGGTTTTACTGAACCAGTTGAACAGGTCCACGTTTGCGTTGAGCGAGTGGTTGGCCGACAGGAACTTTTCGTTGGTAAATTCATTCGTTACCGGATCAATTGAACGGCCAAACTGGTATCCCGCATTATTCTGGACGTTGACCGAAGGGTAGAGCCCCTGCCGCGATTGCGAAAGGGTGAGCGCAGATATCCTCGCCTGCACATCGGCCTGCTTCACAGAAATGTTGTGTTCCATTCCGTAATCGATACATTTTTTAAGGTCCCATTTTTCCACCTCCTGGCTGTTGGCAGCGAGGCAGGCAGTGATTGAAAAAACGGATAAAAAAAGGAGCCGAAGGATCATGCGTCAAAATTAATAGAAAACGGGCTTGTTGGCGGCCATTTTTGACAGGCGGGATGATTTAACGGTGAAATAAGCAGACGGATGGTGCGGATGCCTGCATTAAAGGCAGTACTGCAAATGGACCAGGGCGCTGGTTATTGCCCCGATTCTTTACTTCACAGCCGGGTTTGCTATTTGGATGGTTTGAATCCTTTGATGAGAAAATAGAGAAGCAGGAAGCCAAGCATTACACCGATGCCAATCAGTGAAAGGGCAGTTTCTGTTTTCAGCAGGCTGAACGCCACAAACGTATAGGCCGCCATGAAAATGAGTGGCAGCAAGGGATACAGCTTCATTTTGTAAATGCCGGTGTTGTCGAGATGTGCTGTCTTTTTCCTGAGAATAAATATGCTGCCAGCCGACAGCACCATGCCGATTGAATCGAGGAAGATGGTAAATGACAGCAGCGTATCGAATTCCTTGGCAAAAAACACAATGAACGCGGCCATACCGCCAAACACCGACAGCCCTACCGTCAGTGCACCACGGGAGTTGGTTTTCTGGAATGCGGGCGGCAGGATTTTATCGTCGACCATGGCATACATCACGCGGGGATTGCTGAGCAGCAGTACGTTTACATAAGCGAGCACACCCAGGAATAAAAGGATGGAGAGGATCCGTTCTGCATTTACGCCAAAAACCCTGGAGGCCATAATGGCAGCAATGTTTTTGGAAGTTTTCAGTTGCTCAAAGCCGATGGTGTGTACATAGGCATAATTGATCAGCATGTACAACACAATGATCAGGAAGATACCGGCAAAAATGCCGCGTGGTGTGTTTTTGTTTGGCTGCTCTACCTCTGCACCGAAGTTGATCGTTTGCTGGTAACCACCGAAGGTGAAGCTGACCGCTACCAGTCCGACCCCGAATGCCTTGATGTATTCCCACATCACCGGGTTCACTGATTCACGGATAGTATCGACCGTGCTGCTGGCTGGCGCCGCATCGGTCAGGAACAGCGGGGTGATCAGGAGGATCACGAGGCAGATCTTAATCACCGTAAGTACGCTCTGTGTGCGCGAACTCATTTTTAACCCCAGCATGTTGACGAAATAGAAAATGACAATGGCGCCGATGGCGATAGCGATCTGCGCATTTTGCATAAAAACGGGATCCTGCCTGCCCGGAAAAAGTAAACTGGAAATATATTCACTTCCGATCAGTGCCACCCCCGAGGCCGAAGCTGCGTTGGACACCAGGATAATGCAGTTGATGGAAAAAGCAATGGAGGGATGGTAGGCGTAGGAAAAAACTTTGTAATAGCCACCGGTAACGGGCAGCCTGGATCCGATTTCGGCATAGGTGAGTGCCCCGCAAAGTGCCACCACGCCCCCCATGATCCAGGCGAGGTAGAATACAAAGGGTGTCGGTGATGCCGCAGCCACATTAGCCGGTGTGCGAAAAATACCCATCCCGATGACGAGGCTGACAACGATCATGGTCAGGTCGAACACCCCGAGCTTATTCTTTGCAGTCATAAGATGAAGATAACAAAAACAGGGTAACTTGCTGCCTGAACCGAATGACCCTCCATGAAGAGCTTTCCCGTTTTATCCATAGCCCTCTCTTGTTTCATTGCTGGTGCGGCAGTTGCCCAAAACCCGGCCGATACTACCCGTCGGACAGCTAACCAGCAAACATTTACCGGTGTGCCTGATGCTGGTATCAACAAGGAGTTGAATAAACCCGATACCATTCCCGGTAAAATCACTGACCCTGTTACCCTTGATGAGGTGCGCATCCGTGCGTTTGAACAGAACAGGGACCAGTACTCCGGAACGGTAGTGGTCAACATCCTCGGTATCAGGAACGCTGACCGCGTGAATAAGATGTCGCTGGTGAATGGAATGAACAGTATTGCCGGTGTACGGATGGAAGAACGTTCGCCAGGCAGCTACCGGCTGAACATCCGGGGCAGTTCCCTCCGTTCACCTTTTGGTGTGCGGAATGTAAAAGTTTACTGGAATGATATCCCGGTTACGGACCCAAGTGGCAATACTTATTTCAACCAGTTTGCCTATAATAATTTCTCGGATATAGAAGTGTTTCGCGGTCCATCATCGAGTCTGTATGGTGCAGGCACGGGTGGGCTGATCCTGGTCAATAATTTTGAAGGATGGAAACCAGGTGCCTCGGCCGAATATATTACCGGGAGTTATAACCTGCAGAATGTACTTGCCTCCGCAAGGTTTGGCTCAGGCGACAACCGCAACCAGGTCACGTATGCGCACAATGCCAGTAACGGGTATC
>SDZZ01000559.1 GCA_004173255.1 Chitinophagaceae bacterium
CTTGATGATGGGGAGCCGCGTCGTTGCGCAAAGAGAGTACGATAAAAAACTGAATTACCTTAGTTAGATCAAAGCGAAGCCCAATGAGAGAAAAAAGCAGTAAAGAGATGATCCTGGTCCGCGGCGCAAGAGAGCACAACCTAAAAAATGTCAGTCTGGAAATCCCCCGGGATAAACTGGTGGTTTTTACTGGCGTATCCGGATCAGGGAAATCCTCACTGGCGTTTGGAACGCTATATGCTGAAGCCCAAAGACGTTACCTCGAATCGGTTTCTCCTTATGCCCGACGGCTTTTTAACCAGATGAGTGTGCCTGAGGTAGATTCTATTGAAGGTCTGCCACCCGCGGTAGCGCTTCAACAACAGCGCGGCGGATCCAGCACGCGCTCCTCTGTAGGAAGCGTCACCACCTTATCCAATCTTTTGCGCATGCTTTATTCCCGGGCAGGAGACTATCCAAAAGGTCAATCCATTATATATGCGGAAGGGTTCTCACCCAACACCCCGCAAGGGGCATGCCCGGAGTGTCACGGACTTGGAAGTGTCTTTGAGATAAACGAGCGAACTATGGTTCCTGATGACAACCTTACCATCCGTGAAGGTGCAATTGCTTCCTGGCCCAAAGCATGGCAGGGCCAGAATCAGCGGGATATCCTGGTATCAATGGGTTACAATGTAGATGTGCCATGGAAAGCGTTAGCTAAAAAAGATCGTGACTGGATACTCTTTACCCGGGAAACGCCCACAGTCCCGGTATATCCCGGCTTCACACCAAAAGAAACCGCCAAGGCAGTCCGCGATAAAAGAACGCCGGATTATATGGGCACCTTTATAGGTGCCAAGCCATACATCCTTAAAACATTTTCTTCCAGCCAGTCCGAGCTGATGAGAAACAGGGTCAGGCAGTATATGATCAGTGCCGCCTGTCCGGTTTGTGAGGGTAAGCGGCTCAACAAAGAATCCCTTTCGGTTAAATTCGAAGGTAAAGATATCGCTGAACTTTCCCGTTTGCCGCTTTCTGTCCTTTTACAAATCTTTAGTCATTATGCCAGCCAGGAAGCAAAGGACGAAAAGCAAATTGTCACCCAACGTATTTCCGCAGACATCAGTTCACGCCTTTCTGTGATGCTTGAACTTGGATTAGGGTACCTTACCCTCGATCGCAGTACGCCAACGCTATCCCCGGGGGAACTGCAGCGACTCCGGCTCGCCACCCAGGTGCATTCCAACCTCTTTGGGGTTGTATATGTACTCGATGAGCCCTCGGCGGGGTTGCATCCGGCCGATACGCAGGCATTGCTAAAGATACTCTACAAACTGAAAAAGGCAGGCAATAGCATTTTCGTCGTCGAGCATGAAATTGAAGTGATCAGAAATGCAGACTGGATCATTGATGTTGGACCGGGCGCGGGTTCGCAGGGCGGAGAGATTATCTACAGCGGTCCGCCTGAAGGGCTAAAGAAAGTCAGCAAGTCCATGACAGGTAACTTTCTTTTTGACAAAGCACCTCGCCCCTTGGCTGACCCGCGCGAACCGCTGTCCATGCTTAGTCTTAGTGGGGCAACACGCCATAACATTAAAAACCTTGACATAGACTTTCCCCTTGGGGTAATGACCTGCGTCACCGGCATTTCAGGATCGGGAAAGAGCAGCCTGGTCAGTCAGGTTTTGGTTGAGCTTGTTGCCAATGGCCTGGGTCAGCAAATTGAAGGGGATTCTGAGCCTGCAAAAGACCTGCAACCAAACGAAAAAACCCCTGCTGTTCAGGGAAAAATTACCTCGGGACTGGAAAAGATTTCCAGACTAATCGTGGTCGATCAGAAACCAATTGGAAGAACCCCCAGATCCAATCTTGCAACGTACACCGGTTTATTTGACTTGGTCAGAAAACGTTTTGCCAGTACAACACTTGCAAAAAAGAGAAAGTATGATGCCGGAAGATTTTCATTCAATGTCGCTAAAGGCCGTTGCCCGCACTGCCTGGGAGAAGGCTACATCATGGTCGAACTCCTTTTTTTACCCAGCGTCTATACCCCATGCCCAACCTGTGGGGGCACAAGATACAATCCTGAGACACTACAGGTGATTTATCAAGAGAAAAATATTGCCCAGGTACTGGAGATGACTGTCGATGAAGGCTATATTTTTTTTGCTCAGGACCCTGCTGTTTACCGTTCGCTTGAGATACTGCGGGAAGTTGGTTTAGGTTATCTCAAGCTCGGGCAGTCCGCGACCGCTTTATCCGGTGGTGAGGCGCAACGGGTGAAACTGGCGACTGAACTCCAAAAAAGTCAAAATGGTTCCGCCTTATATATTTTAGACGAACCCACCACAGGCCTACACCCCTGTGATGTTGAAAAGTTGCTCATCCAGCTCAACCGTCTTGTCGATGTGGGAAATACAGTCATTGTAGTTGAACACGATATGCAGGTTATTGCCCAAAGCGACTGGATCATTGATATCGGTCCTGAAGCGGGTGATCTTGGGGGTAAGATCCTTTATTCAGGACCAGCAACAGGGCTAACCAAAGTGAAGGAAAGCAAAACTGCGCCTTTTCTTC
>SDZZ01000560.1 GCA_004173255.1 Chitinophagaceae bacterium
CTGGCTGTTCCGGTCCGGACATTATGACGGCGGCGATGCGCGCTGGTATTTACACGGTTATTTTGCTTAGGGGGATTTGTTAAATGGAATATGCAGAATTACAGGTGACATCCAATTTCAGCTTTTTGCGCGGCGGTTCGCACCCGGAAGAACTGGCTGAACAGGCGAAAGCCTTAGGTTATTCCGCAATCGCGGTTACTGACCGGAACTCTTTAGCAGGTATCGTTCGTGCGCACATGGCGGCCAAAGCAGCGGGTATCCGGTTTATCCCGGCTTGCCGGTTGGACCTGGTCGATGGCACGAGTTTATTAGCCTACCCGACCGATCACGCGGCTTACGCCCGCCTGTCGGCTTTGCTGACACTGGGTAACCTGCGAGCGGAGAAAGGAAAATGTGAATTATTTAAAGCGGACGTTTACACCCATGCCGGAGGCCTGTTATTTATTGCCGTACCGCCCGATAAACTCAATGCTCGCTTTGAATTTGATAAGCATTTCCTTTCGGATCTGGCCGAGTATAAAAAGCAGTTCGGGCGCGCGCTGTATGTCGCCGCTTCCTTTAATTACCAGGGACAGGATGCCAAGCGCCTATTCCGGCTGGCGGAAACCGGTGTTCCGCTGGTTGCTACAGGTGATGTGCATTACCATATCACCGAACGCCGGGAACTGCAGGATGTGCTGACCTGTATCCGGGAAAAATGCACCATTCATACAGCGGGTTTTAAATTGCATCCAAATGCCGATCGGTTCTTAAAGCCTGTCGAGGAAATTTACCGGTTGTTCCGGCAATACCCCAATGCCTTGAGCAATGCGCAGATGATCGCGGATGCCTGTACATTTTCTTTAGATTCCTTGAAGTATTTAGAGCCGGAAGAGAAACTGGTCGACGGGTTAAGTTCACAAGAGCGGCTGGAAATACTGGCCTGGGCAGGCGCTAAGGAACGTTTTGGTGACCCGGTGCCGGAAAAGCATGTACAGCAAATTGAATTTGAACTGGATTTTATTGAGCGGCGGAAACTGGCCTGGTATTTCCTGCGGGTGTTCCGCTATACGCAAAAGGCTGAGGAGTTGGGTATACTGCACCAGGGACGCGGTTCAGCCGCTAATTCCACAGTCTGTTTTTGTCTGGGTATCACGGCGGTAAATCCCGCCAAATCGCGCCTGCTGTTCTCGCGTTTCATGTCGGATGCACGTGACGAATGGCCGGATATCGACGTGGACTTTGAGCATGAACGGCGGGAGGAGATCATCCAGTTCATTTATAATGATTACGGTCGTGACCGGGCAGCCATCGTGGCGACGGTCACGCAGGAAAGGCACAAGGGCGCTATCCGCGATGTCGGTAAAGCCATGGGCTTATCCGAAGATACGATCAAGCGTATTGGCGCGAACATCTGGGATTTCCAGGAAGAAGGTTTTGATGAGAAAAGGCTGCGCGAGCAAGGCCTGAACCCGCAGGACCCGCTGATTTACAAAGTACTGCACCTGACCAGCCAGCTGATCGGTTTCCCGCGTCAGCTGGGGCAGCATACGGGCGGTTTTGTGATCACCGAAGGTAAACTGTCTGACCTATGCCCGGTCATGAACGCGCGCATGGTCGACCGCACACAAGTGGAATGGAACAAAGACGACCTGGAAGATCTCCAGATCTTGAAGGTGGACGTGCTGGGGCTGGGCATGCTGACCATGATCCGTAAGGCTTTTGACCTGGTTTTGCAGCATCACGGCAAGCAACTGACGTTGGCCAATGTACCGCAGGATGACACCGAGGTTTATGATATGATCTGCCGCGCCGATACGGTCGGCGTGTTCCAGATCGAGAGCCGGGCGCAGATGTCCATGCTGCCGCGTTTAAAACCGCGCGAATTCTATGACCTGGTCATTGAAGTAGCTATTGTCCGGCCCGGACCAATACAAGGCGACATGGTTCACCCCTACCTGCGCCGGCGCAATGGCGAGGAAGTACCCGATTATCCAAAAGATGAACTGCGGGAGATCCTGAGCCGGACGCTGGGCGTGCCGCTCTTCCAGGAACAGGCCATGGAAATCGCCATTGTGGCCGCTGGTTTTACGCCGGGCGAAGCTGACCAGTTACGCAGGAGCATGGCATCCTTTAAAGCGAATGGCAAACTGCACCTATACGAAAAGAAAATGGTCGAGGGGATGACCGCACGGGGTTACGAGGAAGACTTTTCGCGGCGGGTGTTTAAACAGTTGCAGGGTTTCGAGGGTTATGGGTTCCCGGAAAGTCATGCGGCATCTTTTGCTTTGCTGGTCTATATCTCATCCTGGCTGAAATGTCATTACCCGGACGTGTTCTGCGCGGCCCTGCTCAACAGCCAGCCCATGGGTTTTTACCAGCCGGCCCAGATCGTTCAGGATGCCAAAAACCACGGCGTGCAGATCATGCCTGTAGATGTGAACTATTCGGAATGGGATAATACGCTGGAACGCAAGGGTGGAAAATACCTGGCCGTACGATTGGGATTCAGGCAGGTTAAGGGTTTGCGCGAAGAGGATATGCTGCTTTTGGTCACCATGCGGGACAATGG
>SDZZ01000108.1 GCA_004173255.1 Chitinophagaceae bacterium
GCTCATGGCCATGGCGCCGGCACTGGTACCCGCTATCAGGAAGTTTTCCTCCAGGTAGCGGCGTTTCATAATGCGAAGGAATTCGGTGCCGCCATCGGTGGCACTCAGCCGCAGCTGGTTACCCCCGCTGAACATGACCGCGTCGCAGGTGCTGATCCGTTCCAGGAAATCGGGGTTCAGCGTATCCTGCCTGTTGCGGATATGCATCACACCAATATTTGTACAGGAAATTTTACCGAAGGCATTGAGGTAGTTTTCACCCACTTCGTAAGGAATGGTAGAGGCTGTGGTAATAATTTCAATGCGAGCCGACGGCCCCCCCGCCTCTTCTACCACGCGCCGCAGGATGCCCAGTTCAAAAAAATTGAGGTTGTTCCTATATACTTCTCCGGTCTCCAGGTTCGTGCCTTTATCTTCCGCACCTCCTACGGCGATCAACTTGCCTTGTGGATGGTTCATTCAAAGGGGTTTGGTCAGCCCCAAATTTAATAGAAAAATCACAGTAAGCGTTGAAACCACCCGCAGTATGTGGATATGTGGAGAAAGAAAACCCCCTGTTTGTGGGATGGAACGGGACCGGAAAACAGATACTTTTGACAAAATTAAAAACGAACCACCAGATGGGCAGACTTTTCCGTCGCGTTCTCGCGATCCTCTTGCATGCGCTGCTCACCATCTATATCCTGACCTGGGTCATGCACTACGACATCACCGGTACCTGGATCCACCTTTCGGGTTTTATTTCGCTCCTGTTGTTGCTGCTCTTTTTTTTCACCATCCATGCTATCGCATTTTTCTATTTTCTCCGGTCGCGGCCAAAACAATAAACGGTGTGGTTTAACCACGATTAACACAAACCCGTTGCTGAGACCCTGATGCCCCTCCTTTCCATGGTAAAAATGTTTACCGGCCGGTTATTTATTTAACCACTGATACCAGCTGTTTCCCTTTGGGGTTGTTGAAAATAAAATAGACTGCCGCGCCTGTCACCGCGATGGAAATACCATAGATGGCAAACCAGCCCGTCGAGATAAAAAGGAAAATCCAGATACCAAGGGAAACGATGACCGGCAAGGGATACAGCCACATGCGAAAGGGGAGTTTATCCGTGCCGTAACGCAGCCGTAACAGGATGAGTCCGGCCGACTGCCCGATAAACTGGATCAGGATCCGCATGGCGAGGATAGCGGTAATCACATCCCCCAGTTTCATAAAAAGACTGAAGACAAATGCGATGGCGCAAAGGAACAACAATGAGATATAGGGGAAATGTTTCGTAGGATGCAGCCGTTTGAATATCGGGAAGAAGTTGCCATCGAGCGCTGCAGCATACGGCACGCGCGAATAGCCCAGTACCACGGCAAAAAGCGAAGACAACGCGATGAGCAGGATCAGCACGGTCACCACCACTGCGGCAGTATGGCCGTACACCATTTCCATAAATGAACTTACCAGGTATTTATCATCCGCCCGCACCGACTGCCATTCGACCACACCCATGATACTATAATTCATCAACAGGTACAGGGTGGCAATCCCGAAAATCGAAATGAAAATGCTGCGCGGGATGTTGGCGCCGGGGTTTTTGATTTCGCCCCCCAGGTGGCATACATTATAATAACCGAGATAAGAGTAAACCGTTTTGAGTGAACCATACCCGATAGCAGCCATGAATGCGGTGCTGAAAAATGAATCACCTGCCTCCGGGAGCAGGTGTACTGCATGACGCTGGTGGGTAAGCCCGCTGAAAATAATCCAGCAGATAGTGAGTATCACAACGGAACCCAGCACTACCGAAATGCGACCGATGGTTTCAATTTTCCGGTATAATAAAAGCAGCACAAGGATGACCAGTCCGCCCGATACCATCTTCTGCTGCAGGGAAGTCAGGTCAACCAGGTATGAAAGATACTGTGCAAACCCGATTGCCCCGGAAGCCACTACCAGCGGGGCCTGTATGCTGGTTTGCCAGACGAAGAGGAAACTCATCAGCCTGCCTCCCTTTTCACCGTAAGCGATGCGGTGGAAATTATAGGTGCCGCCCGCCAGTGGATAACGGGCGCCCAGTTCGCTCCAGATCATGCCATCCATCAGTGCTGCAAAGGCGCCGAAAATCCAGGCCCACAGGAAGAGGCCGTTGTCAAACTGGCTCACCACGAAAGGGATCACCACAAATGGCCCGATGCCCACCATGTCGATCATGTTGATCGACGTTGCCTGCAGCAGGGTGATTTTGCGATTGGTGTCCGTGTGATTCAATTCAACAGGTTGTGATATAATATGCTTGCTGTAACACTTGATCGGGCAGATTGTTAAAACTATTTTAACATTTTGTCCGGCCGTTGTAAGTTACTGCAACATGGGATGGTTTCCCGGTGAAAAGCAACGCGGTCAGGACGTATTTTTTGAAATTGGAACCTGATACAAAAACAATTAACTTCCGAAGAAAAGATACCACATGCGAATACTCGAGATCAAAGTGTTGAGAGGGCCGAATTACTGGAGCGTCCGGCGTCCGAAACTGATCCAGATGAAGCTGGACCTGGAGGAACTGGAAGCGCTGCCAACCAATAAGATCGCGGGTTTCAGGGAACGACTGGAAAAAATGCTGCCCTCCCTGCAAACGCACCGCTGCAGCGAAGGGGTCGAAGGAGGATTTTTCAGCCGGGTGGATGAAGGGACCTGGATGGGCCACGTGATCGAACATATCGCGCTGGAGATTATGACCCTTGCCGGGATGGATTGCGGATTTGGCCGCACCCGCAGTACCGGCGAAAAGGAAGGGGTATACCATGTGGTGTTTGACTATATGGAAGAAGACGCGGGGGTGTATGCGGCAAGGGCGGCAGTCCGCATTGCGCAGGCACTGATTGATGACCAGCCTTACGACCTGGAGCCGGATATCCAGGAAATGCGCGAAATCCGGGAAGATACCAGGCTTGGGCCATCGACCGGATGTATCGTGGAAGAAGCAGCCCGCAGGAACATCCCGTTTATCCGCCTGAATAAACAAAGCCTGGTGCAGCTAGGTTATGGCATTCACCAGAAAAGAATCCGCGCAACCATTGCTTCTACAACCGGCAACATTGCGGTGGACATTGCGTGCGACAAGGAAGAGACCAAGAACCTGCTGAGTGCTGCGGAGATCCCGGTTCCGAAAGGAATGGTGATCCGGAGTGAAGAGGGGCTGACCGATGCCGTTGAAAAATATGGCTACCCGCTGGTGATCAAACCGATCGATGGCAACCATGGCAAGGGTAATACCACCAACATTACTACCTGGGAACAGGCCACCAAAGCGCTGGCTGCTGCGCAGCAGTACGGCCGCAGCTCCATCGTGGAAAAATATATAACCGGCGTCGATTTCCGCGTACTGGTAATCAATTACAAGTTTATCTGCGCCGCGTTGCGGACACCTGCATCCGTAACGGGTGATGGTGAACATGATATCCAGTGGCTGATCGATGAGGTAAACAAAGATGAACGACGTGGTTTCGGCCACGAGAAAGTTTTGACGCAGATCAAGGTCGACGGCTTTACCGAAAAGATCCTGGATGAAAAGGGATACAACCTGCAGACGGTTCCGGCCAAAGGTGAAATTGTTGCCGTAAAACCAACGGCCAACCTGTCGACCGGTGGTACTTCCACCGATGTAACCGACGAGGTTCATCCTGCCAACATTTTTATGTGCGAAAGGATTGCCCGGATCATTGGTCTCGATATCTGCGGCATCGATATCATGGCATCGGACCTGCGTACCCCGGTTTCAGAAAATGGCGGGGCAATTCTTGAAGTAAATGCCGCCCCGGGTTTCCGCATGCACATTGAGCCATCGGAGGGCCTTCCGCGGAATGCGGCAGAACCCGTGGTGGATATGCTTTTCCCGAAGGGGGGCAATGGACGTATACCGATCATTGCCATCACCGGTACCAATGGCAAAACCACCACTACGCGATTGACTGCGCATATTGTAAAAAGCGCCGGCAAGAAGGTGGGATACACCACATCCGATGGGGTATATATCCAGAACCAGATGATGATGAAAGGTGATTGTACCGGCCCGGTGAGCTCGGCGTTTGTGCTGAAGGATCCGACGGTGGAGTTTGCCGTGCTGGAGTGTGCGCGGGGCGGTATCCTGAAATCAGGGTTATCGTTCCAGCACTGCGATGTGGCCATCGTAACCAATGTGGCGGCAGACCATATGGGTCTGGGTGGAATCAACACAGTTGAACAGATGGCCAAGGTCAAGGCGGTACTTCCCGAAACCGTTTTCCCCCATGGCTATGCGATACTGAATGCCGATGATGACCTGGTGTATGGAATGCGGGAAGGACTTGATTGTAATGTGGCGTTTTTCAGCATGGATGAAAATAATCCGAGAATCAAACGGCATTGCGCCAGGGGCGGACTGGCAACTGTTTTTGAGAACGGGTACATCAGCATCATGAAGGGCACCTGGAAAATACGGGTACTGCCGGTGAAGGACATCCCACTGACCTACGAAGGCAAGGCTATCCATAATGTACAGAACTGTTTGCCTGCGGTGCTGGCGACATACCTGTTCCGCGATATTTCAATTGAGGACATCCGTTCGAGCCTGAATTCATTTATCCCCTCGTCGGCCCAGACCCCCGGCCGGTTGAATTTCTTTAATTTCCGGAATTATACGGTACTGGCCGATTTTGCCCATAACCCGCATGGGCTGCGGTTGCTGGGCGATTTTATTGACAAACTGGATTACACCAGCCGCATCGGTCTGATTTCCGGAACGGGTGACCGCAGGGACGAGGACATCCGCGAGCTCGGACGTATTTCGGCAAAACACTTTGATGAAATCATCATCCGTTGCGATAAAAACCTGCGGGGCAGGACGGCAGAGGAGATCATCGAATTGTTACAGAACGGGATCAAAGATGTGAATCCTGCCCTGCCAACCATGGTGATCCCCAATGAAAACGAGGCGCTGGAGTATATTTACGCCAACCCGAAACAGGGCGCCCTCTATGTCATTATGTGTGACGTAGTTGCGGGTGCCATCGACAAAATCAAGGAATTAAAGGACCGGGAGGATAAAACACCCTTTTCCGGTCCGGTAAACGCATAAATTCTTTAAAAAGCATTTGGGGAAAAAGCGCGGACTCCCTATTTTTGCACTCCCATATCAGAAACCTGATCGGGAAAACGGATTGACCCATGGTGTAATGGTAACACTACTGATTTTGGTTCAGTCATTTAAGGTTCGAATCCTTATGGGTCAACTATCAAAACACTAAAACCTGCTCCCGGAGCGGGTTTTTTTTATGCGTCTATTTTATGGGGGGAAGCGTCGGTAATGCAAGGTCCAGTTTGTTGCCGGCTTTCAGGACAGGGAAGAGTTCCAGGTAGCGTTGCCTGACTGCCTGGAGCCGTTTCAGCAACAGAAACTCGGTGGTCCTGCCTTCATCGAGCCCAGGCTGATTGTGTTTCCGATGTTCCAAACGCCGCAAAACTTCCAGCATCGTTGTCTCCAGGTCACGCAAAAGCCCCCTCGAACGGTTCTCCCCGTGATCTTTAGAATATTGTTGAATCATTTACGCCAGTTTAGCTGGAAATTATCAACAAAAAAGGAGCCACAAAAATTAAAAAAGTCCTGGATATGTCACCGTGCAGTACGTATCAATTAGCGCAGCGTTCGAATTCAGGAGGGTACTTAACGAGGACTCTGAACGTCCTGACAGATTGCGCCGGAAATGTTTGTGACGTCGCCAGAGCTAATCTTCAGGCCCAACCGTCCCCGTTTGAATCTCCCCTGCCCGTTCATAAATCCCGATAAAAACGCCCTTCGAGGTCACGTGGCTTTCGGTAAGTATAAAGGACCGGGGCATCGCACCGTTATCAAAAAGTTTTTTTCCTTTACCTAATATAACCGGATATACTTTTAACTTCAGTTCATCCACCAGGTCATGCTCAAGCAAGAGGCGAACCAGCTCGCTGCTGCCCCATACCTGCAAGTCGGCACCATCGGCTTGCTTCAGTTTTCTGATCGCATCGACATCCTTCACAAAACTGGTATTCTTCCAGTCGGACTGCTCAACTGATTGCGACAGCACATATTTATTTCCTTCATTAATGCCGGGCCAGAAGTCAGCATGATGGGGCCAGTAAGATGAAAAAATATCATAGGTCTTCCTGCCAAGCAGGTAGTCGGTCTGTTTAAGTTCTTCCATCATCAGACTGGCAAACTGATCGTCACCATAAGGTGCCGTCCACCCGCCATATTTAAAATCGCCGGAGGTATCCTCATCCGGCCCGCCCGGAGCCTGCATTACCGCATCGATTGAAATCATGGAGATCACAGTTATTTTTCTCATTGTATTTTTTTTAAGGATTAAAACATATGGCAGCTAACGATGCTTTATTTCAGGAAGCTGTCCATGTAACTAAAAATTATCGGGGTCTGCATCATCAGGCTCACATGGGCCTGTGCCGGAACAATGGCTAACTGAGACTTTGGCATTGGCGACATATCCGCTGAAATGCCCCCGCCAAGGAGCTCGTAAGTTTTTCCCAGTTCCACCTTATCCAGCCCGTCGTTATCCCCGGCAATGATCAGCACCGGCGCAGTGATCTTTGCAATGTTACTGTCACCTACATCAAATGGCACCGCGGCAAAAGCAATCATAGACTTCAGGAAGCTGGTCCATTTAGTTTTATCCGGCGCCACCGCATCGTAAGCTGGCTTCAGTGGGCTATCAGTCAGGAACTCAACCGTCATTCCGTCAAATGCGTTATTAACCTGGTCAATCCATCCACTGGTTTTGTAGGTGGAAGAAATGATCACCAGTTTCTTCAGGCGCTTTGGGCTTTGCACGGCAAACTGGTAAGCAACCGATCCACCCATACTGAAACCGCAAACATCTGCGCTGTCAATCTTCAGGTAGTCCATTAACCCTTCCACATCTTTTGCAAGGCTTTTTATATCCAATGGCCGGTCGGAATACGGTGAATGGCCATGTCCCTGCATTTCAAGGGCAATCACTTTCCTTGTTTTTGACAACTCAGGGATGAGCTGGCTCCAGTTCATCTGTATATCATAAAAAGCTCCGTGGAGCAAAACAATCGGGCTGCCCGTGCCATACACCTCATAATATACCCTGATACCGTTCACGGGTGCATAACCACTGGCAGAAGGTTTTACCTGTTGGCCGTTTGAATATGTAAACGCAAGCAGGAAGGTCAGCAGCAGGAATATCCCGGAAGGACGAGGTGAGTCGGAAGAAAATTTCATATTGTCTTTTTTATTTGTGATCAGTTGTTGGAGGTTATTGATCGAGCTGTGGCAGGAAGTAAGTTATGCCGTTTATGTTGACGATCCGAGAGGCCGGTAATTTAAAAGCAGCACACCACTTGAAAATTTCCGGACATCACCGAGCTCCATGTTCAGGGCCAGCTTAACCGGCGGGTGCTGATTGAACATCTGTTTACCCGTTCCAAGAACCACCGGATGGATCCAGAGCTGGTACTCATCGACCAGGCCGGCGCTGATCAGCGTATCGACCAGCCGCGCACTTCCGTAAACGATGATATTTTTCCCGGAGGCTGTTTTAAGGGCGCGGATCTCGTCTTCGATGTTGCCCGGTGCGAGTTCGGAATTACTCCAGCTCGTGGAACGGAGTGTTCCGGAAATAATAATTTTCCGGTAGGAATTCATCATGTAAGCAAAAGCGAAGTCCTCCCCACTGCAGAAAGGGTCGGTTTCTTTTGAAGGCCAGAATGCTGCCATTGCATCATATGTTTTCCGGCCGAGCAGTATGGTATCGGCTTTCGATAACTCGTCGCACAACGCGGCACCCATCTCCTGCGTCCAGGCGTTGAAGTGCCAGTCCAGTTCACAATCGGGGCCGGAAAGATATCCATCCAGCGTTATATTCATTGATACCACCAGTTTCCTCATGCCCATCTGTTGAATTTTACATCTGCCTTTTTTTCACACTGACCCGTTCAATGGAAAGCGCTGGCAACAGCATCCCACTTTCGCTTCCGCAGCGTGATCAAGCTGCTGCGAATCCCCCGTTTACTTTGCGTCCGTTGCGCGGAACAGCATCATCACCGGCAGCTATTTTATGATAGGTCACGTAGGATACTACCAGTAAGGCAAGGAAAATAAGCGGGAAAAAAGTCTGGAAGTTTCCGACCCCGTCTACCGCGCCATGCGATACGGAGGCCGCAATGAAATCGAAAGCGAATCCTGCATATGCCCATTCCCTGATGCGTTTAGGTACCTGCGGAATCACAAGTGCCAGCGCACCGGCCACTTTAAAAATGACGAGGAGATTTCCGAAATAGGCGGGGTAACCCAGGTGACGGATTCCTTCCTTCGCCAGTTCGGTCTGGGAGGTAAGCGCAGGCAGCAGCCCTTCCATCAGGAAAATAATGATTGTGCTTACCCAGAAGATGATTTTAGTCTTTTTCATTGTAGTGAGCTTTATGTGTCGGTTGATTTTGTAGTTGACCTCACAAAGCTACTCCGGGACAAATCTTTGAAGCGGGTGTGGGCGGGACCAGATAAGGGTGTTTTGCGACTTTTTCCTAACTTGGCAATGATTGTTTTTTAAAACAGGCACATGAAACATATCTCGATCCTTATACCACACGATGCCGTAATGGCTTCTGTTGTTGACCCGCAAACTATCCTTACCGGGGTAAACGAATTTTTGAAGGCTGCAGGCAAAGACCCTGTTTTCAATGTACAGCTGGTTGGACTATCGCGCCAGGTGAAGCTCAGCAATGGCCAGTTTTCGGTCCATACCGATGCATTGCTGGACGAAATAAAAAAGACCGACCTCATCATCATTCCTGCATTGGGAGGCGACCTGGCAACGACCGTGCAGAAGAACCAGGAGTTTGTGCCCTGGATCATCAGCCAGTATAAAAACGGATCGGAAGTGGCCAGTTTGTGTATCGGTGCTTTTTTGCTCGCATCCACGGGACTGCTCGATGGGAAAGAATGTTCCAGTCACTGGCTGACCGCTCCGGTTTTCCGGGAAATGTATCCGGCGGTTACCCTGGTCGACGGTCGTATTGTGACCGAACAGCAGGGACTATATTCGAGTGGAGGGGCTACCTCCTACTGGAGCCTGCTCCTGCACCTGGTTGAAAAATTCGCCGGACGGGAAATGGCGATCATGGCATCAAAAATTTACGCGCTGGAGATGGACCGCAAAAGCCAGTCACCTTTTGCCATGTTCAATGGACAGAAGAAACATGAAGACGAGCCCATCAAACTCGCCCAGGAGTTTATTGAAAATAATGTGGCTGAAAAAATTTCCGTGGCGGAGCTTGCAGTCAGGTATTCAATCGGCCGGCGACATTTTGAAAGGCGTTTCAAAAAAGCAACCAACAATACCCCGATGGAATATATGCAACGGGTAAAAGTGGAAGCCGCAAAAAAGCAACTGGAAACGAGTCCAAAAAATGTCAATGAAGTGATGTATGACGTGGGTTATCTCGATGGCAAGGCTTTCCGGGTGGTATTTAAAAAAATTACCGGCCTGTCGCCTATTGAATACCGCAACAAATACAATAAGAACGCGGCCGTGGCATCGGCTTGAACGTTACTCCGACCTAAGACTTTTTACCGGGTTCATCAATGCAGCACGGATAGCCTGGAAACTAACCGTGGCAAGAGCAATGAGCATCGACATCAGTCCGGCCAGGGCAAATACCCACCATTGTATTTCCACACGATAGGAATAATCGCTGAGCCATGAATGCATGGCCCACCACGCAAGTGGAGCAGCAATGAGGAATGCAATGCTGACCAGCTTGAGGAAGTCTTTCGACAACAGCGTAACCAGTCCCCCCACGGAAGCACCCAGCACCTTTCGCACACCGATCTCACGTATTCTCGACTCGGCCATGAAGATGGCAAGACCAAATAACCCGAGACAGGAGATCAGTACAGTAAGACCCGCAAACAAAGCAGCCAGTGTGCCCACTCTTTTTTCTGCCTGAAACTTCATAGCATACTCTTCATCGACAAACTTGTACTCAAACGGGTATTGCGGATTGTATTGTTTGAAAATCTTTTCGGCTGCTGCCAGCTTCTGCGTGGTTGAACCCGCAGTATTTAAACGGATGAGCATGGTATTAAACCAGCCCTGCGCCCCGGAGATAAGCATGGGTTTGGTCGGGGTATACGGCGAGGTCAGGATGAAATCTTTAATTACCCCCACTATATGCCACTGGACGCCGTTGTCCTTTACCAGTTTACCGAGAGGCTCTTTAAACTTCATCACCTTAAGGGCCGATTCATTAATGATCATGCCGGTTGTATCGGTGGGAAATTGTTTCAGGTCGAAATCACGGCCCTGCACAAACTGCAATCCGGCCGTAACTCCGAGCCCTTCGTCGGCACTATACCGGTAAAAATCTGTTTTATCATTCGGATCCTTTCCTTCCCATTCCTGTCCCCAGCCATCGCTCCATTGTTCAGTAATCGGCGAATTTGTTTTCACCATCGAGGTAACGATACCGGCCGAGATGAGTTCGTTTTTTAACAAAGGATATTTTTTTTCCAGGTCACCCGTCATGGCATGTATCACCAGGTTATTTTTATCGTATCCATTATCGCGGCTCTGCGCATAATCGATTTGCTGCTTTACGATGATGGTACAGATGATAAGGATAATGGCAAAGCTAAACTGTATCACCACCAGTACTTTTCGCGGTGTAACCAATGCGTGTGCTTTTTTAAACGTACCCTTCAACACTTTTACCGGCTGAAAAGAGGAAAGAAAAAATGCCGGATAACTCCCTGCGAGCAGTCCTGTAAATAGTATGAAACCAAGGATTGACAACCAGGTAATCCCGCTCCCAAAATCAATGAACAGCTGTTTATCCGTCAGGTTATTATATCCCGGCAGGCTGAGCCACACGATAATAATTGCGAACACTGCTGCCAGAAATGAGATCAGGATCGACTCACCAATAAACTGACTGATCAATGATAGTTTTCGTGCGCCGACTACTTTCCGGATTCCCACCTCTTTCGCCCTTCGCTCGCTGCGGGCCGTACTGAGATTCATAAAATTGATACAGGCAATCAATAATATAAAGGCAGCAATTGTTGCAAATAGCTTTACAAATGTTATCCTGCCACCATTATCCTCTTTTCCGTTGTTGAAACTGGAATAAAGACGCCAGCGTTCCATGGGATAAAAGAACATTTCCCATTTATCTTTTTTGGCTTCTTCATCATAGCGTTGCTTTAGTGTTTTGATTTTTGGTTCAACGGAAGAAAATTTAGCATTTTCCTTTAGCATTACATATGTCTTGGTACTGTTGTTTCCCCAGTTTGAATCGCTCTGATTCATTGATTCGAGATATGACCAGGGTAAGAGGTACTCAAAATCAAAACGCGTATTATTGGGAAGATCCTTTACAATGCCACTGACAACAAAATTTTCTTTGTT
>SDZZ01000561.1 GCA_004173255.1 Chitinophagaceae bacterium
GTCCGGTTCAGGGAAAACAGCATCCCTGCTGGCTTCGACCATGAGCAGCTGAAGATAGGCCTGGATGGCTTCTTCGTTATATTTTTGCCCCGCGAGTTCTTCCGCTTTCATTTTTTCAAACAACGCCGTGGCATTGGCGTTGCGGTCAGGGCTTAGCCGGATTACTTTACGCTGCTGATCGGAGAACAGTGAATAACGATCAACCACGGCTTTTAACATGGGGTTGTCTTCCACGAGTTTTTTACGGAACAATACATAGTGGCCGCCCACCTCATCCGGTGTAAGGTTTTTCCAGCTGATAATATCCGATGGGTGGATAAACAGGATGGTTGGCTGGTCGATGTAGTAAGTATTAAGTCCATTGGTAAAAAGCCCGATGCCTTTGGTTACCAGCAGGATCTTGTAAAAATCGCGGCGATTGGGTGAAAGGTAGTTTCGGCACTCGTGCTGCTCGCGGTTGAACACGCGAACCAGCCATGGCTCAAAGGAGTCTCGCAATACCGGGATCATTTCCGGGAAATCGCGCAGGTGATCGATTCGTTTGTTGTCCAGGGTTGTCATACCGCTTGCCTTGTATTTCAAATATATCGTTATTGAACCGGAATACGCTGCAGGATATCGTTGAACCGGATGCCGTCGAGAAAAGCCACTACATTGAAAATCCGGCCGTCTTTCATTTGCATGAACCAGGCGTACGACATGTTATAGGGTTGTCCGTCGGTGGCCGTGGCCTTGCCGTCCCAGAGCGCAATCACCCAGTCGTTTTCGGCAAAAAGGTAACGAACCGTAGGCTTGATTTTTTGCGACAGTCGCTGGTTGAGCGGAACAATCACCTGGTCCATAAAGGACTGTTTCCCGGTGTAGGTTTTAGAAAGCGAAGCGCTGCCGGTGATTTCCCAGCGCATGTCGTCGGTGAGCAGGTCGAAGAAACTACCAGTTGCATTGGTCCAGCGGGCAAACGCTTCGCGGATGATGGTTTTGTTGGTTTCAGCGACTTGTGAATTGGTCTTCATTTCCACGGTTGGGATTTCGGCCGTCACCGGTTTTGAGGGTGTTTGTGCCTTTGCTGGTTTTGGAGTAATGTTCGCCGCCATAGTTAGGAGGATTGTGATGAAAAAAGATTGTACCGATGAAAAGAATCGCTGTTTCATAAAATTGGTTTTATGACTGATTGTCCTGGGTGAGGGACAATAAGGAATGATAAAATGTATCGGGACCGATGATGGTGATCCGTACCCCATGGTCTTCCCTTTCTGTTGGCTCCTCCTCAGTTGGAAGGCCCTGTGAAAGTATCCCGGAGTATTTTTTGCGTTCAGTTAACTGGATAATATGCCCGTTGCCGGCTTCCTGCATTACTGAGAGTACATGGCTGTTCAGGAGTCCACTGTTCCCGTTATTAATCAGCCAGTCGATACTGCCGTACTGGTGCAGGATCTGTTTCACGGTTGATTCGGTCTGCGGTTCGTCATACACATCCAGCAGACGTTGGTCCGGGACTGGATTGTGGCTGAGTTCAGTTAGTTCACCCGGAGGGGTAATCGCCACTACCTGCTGGCCTTTCAGCATCAGGAATTTTACCGTCGCTTCGCCGATCCCATCATTGGCTCCGTACACCAGCCATACTTTTTTAACCCGCATAAGATTACTTTTTGATAATGCCCTTCTTTTGACCCCGGATTGGATATAAACCAGGGACAGGCTACTGCCCACCCCTGGTTTTTGTTTACCCTCAGATTGTATTTTCCCAGGCCTGCAGCTGGTTTTCTTTCAGCATGTCTTCAATGGCCTTTGGTACTACATTCCGGAACTTACCGGTGTCTGACGGAACGATTTTGATCATCGCGTCGATCATTTCGTTGGCATCGAGACGACCTTCCGGTTTGGCTAGCATGTTGTCAAACACCGCTTTGAGATCGGCCTTTTTGGTGAAGTTTTTTGAATCATCCAGCCAGCGGAACGGTGTTTCGGCCATCGTTTCGTTGAAGCCGGTGAGGTATGGACCAGGGTTAACAGTCTGCACCTTGATATTGTAAGGTTGCAGTTCCTGGTGCAATGCCTCGGCGATCGCTTCCAGCGCGTGTTTGGTGGAAACATAGATCCCGAAACCCGCCGGGGTGAAGAGTCCGCCCATGGAAGAAGTGAATACGATCTTACCTGCGGTTTTGGCATTGATCCATTTGGTGATCCACTGTTGAGCGAAAGAAAGTGGTGCGAATACGTTGGTCTGGAAGTTGTCTTTTACCAGGTCCATCGGGATTTCAAACACCGGACCGGCTTCACCCATTCCTGCGTTGCTGAAGAGCACATCGATATCCCAGGTCAATGCGTAACGAACATCGTATGGACTATTGACATCCAGTTTTTCCACCCGGAGATTTTTTTCAAGCCCCAGTGATTTTGCTTTTTCACGAAGTGGGGTCACCTGTGGCGCAATATGGACCCCTGCTATTACTTTGTGCCCTGCTTTTGCCAGCCCGATGGCTGCTCCTTCACCGAAACCGGAACCTGCGCCGGTAATAAGAATTGATTTCATGATTGAGAGTATTAAAGA
>SDZZ01000562.1 GCA_004173255.1 Chitinophagaceae bacterium
TGTTTGGCGGCTGGTCTCACGAAAAATTCAATTTGTTGATCAAAATAAATGCTGAGCTCCGGCGGCAATGCAGGATCCCATGTGCCTGTCAGGTATCAAAAACATGCCGGACCGGAAATTGGGTAGGGCAGGTCGGATGAAGTTAAGGGTTTTAAGCTCACTAGGTCAACGCAACTCGAGATTGACCTGCCATAGATTTGCATCCGAACGCGATGGCTGTCAATACGTTCACTTGCCCTCAAGGGCATTACATCCGGATAAACCCGGATATAAGACGGATCATATTTGCTCATCCTGTTCACTCGAGGGTAATCTACGTGCCGGACTGTTTGCAATTAGAATCATACATATGTTGAAAGTATTCTACATAAAAAATATTATCTCTTGTTATGAGTCACATGGCTTCATTCGCTTAATGTGTCTTTTAGACATCGTTAACAATTCCTTAATGTCCGAATGATTTGTTAACGTACCGCCGAAGCGACATTTGCGGCCAAACAACACAATCACTAACATGAGAATCAAATTATTCACCCTCTGGATGATGGTCCTGGGTTGCGCGATACGCGTGGCCGCGCAGGAAACCACTTCAGAAATCCAGGGCCTGGTATCTGCCAGCAGCGGAATGCTTGCAGGAGCCACTATCACTGCCGTACACCAGCCAACCAACACTACCTACACCACCACCAGCCGTACGGATGGCCGGTATAACCTCCCCAACCTGAAGGTCGGTGGGCCGTATACCATCCGCGTAACGTATGTAGGATTCACTGCCGGCGAGCGTGCTGATGTTACCCTTACACTGGGGCAGGTATTCAAGGCAGATTTCACGCTGACGGACAATGCCGCCCAGCTTACGGGTATTGTCGTAACGGGAAGCAGGCAGGACAAGGTTTTCAACCGCAATCGTACCGGTTCGGCTGAAACCGTTACCCGCTCGCAGATTGAGCGGCTGCCAACCATCAACCGCAGTTTGCAGGACTTTACCAGGCTGACGCCAACGGCAAACGGAACAAGTTTTGGTGGTCGCAGTTCATCCTATAACAGTCTCACCGTAAATGGTGCCAGTTTCAATAACACGTTTGGTCTTTCCGGTACCCTCGGTGGCCAGACCAACTCCCAGCCAATTTCACTGGATGCCATCGAACAGATCCAGGTAAGCCTGGCGCCCTATGATGTTACCCTGGGTAACTTCACTGGCGCAGGTATCAACTCCGTCACCAGGAGCGGTACCAACTCGGTATACGCCACTGTTTATGGTTATAAAAAGACACCGGGACTGACTGGTCGCCAGGTTGGCGCAACGAAAATCCCTAAGCAGGATTTCGATTTCAATAACCGCGGACTAAGCTTCGGCCTGCCAATTATCAAAAACAAGCTTTTCATTTTCGTCAGCGGTGAACAACAACGTGAAAGCGCACCTGCTACCAACGGTTTCACAGCAAGCCGTAATGGTTCGTCAGGTGCCGGTATTTCACAGGCGAAAGCAGAAGACCTGGAACAACTGGCCGACTTCCTGCGCACCAAATACAACTACAATCCGGGTGCTTTTGAGAACTACACCTATGATACGTACAGCGACAAGGTAACTGCCCGTATTGACCTCAACATTGACAAGAGGAATACGCTGAACGTAAACTATTACTACCTCAAGTCGTACCGCAACTCAGTACCAAGCAGCAGTGGTGCACCGTCCAACGGACGTTCGCCCAATACCAATGCAATGCCTTTCTTTTCTTCTTCCTATATCATCAACAATGACTTCAATATTTTCATTGCTGAACTGAACACCCGTTTCAGCAATTCGGTATCGAACAAACTTCAGGTTGGTTACAACCGCCTGCGCGATTACCGCAGCAGCCCGGGTGGCGTGTTCCCGATGGTGGATATTGAAAATGGCGCCGGACTCAACATGACTTCATTTGGATATGAGCCATTCACGGCCTTCAACCAGCTGAATACTGATACATGGCAATTCAATGATGTTGTAAGTGTATACAAAGGACGTCACACCCTCACCTTCGGTACACAGAACACCTACAACAAATTCCTGAACGGTTTTGCGCCAAACTACTATGGTACTTACCGGTTCAAGAGCCTGGCCGACTTCTACGAAAGCGCCAACAACGGAACACCGCTGGCTACACGGTACGAATTCCGCCAGTCTACCCGCAAGGGCGGAGCGTTCCCTTTTGCTGAGATCGAATCTTTGCAACTGGGTCTGTTTGCTCAGGACAAATACAACGTGAACGAGAAGCTGACACTGACCCTTGGCCTGCGTGCCGACATGCCGATCTTCACACAGAATTTTATCAGCAACACCAACGCCGATGCACTGACCTTCCGCAATGGCCAGAAAATAGAAACCGGTCGCGCGCCGAAAAATTCTATCCTGTTCAGCCCAAGGGCCGGATTTAACTGGGATGTGAAGGGCGACCGCAGCATGCAGGTTCGTGGTGGTGCAGGCGTCTTCGCCGGAGCCCCTCCGTTTGTATGGATCAGCAACCAGGCGAGTAACAATGGTGTTGATTTCGGATCGTACCTGATC
>SDZZ01000563.1 GCA_004173255.1 Chitinophagaceae bacterium
GTTTCGGTGAATGACGACCGTGGTACCACCCTGGATGGATTCACCATCACCGGGGGGCACTCGGCTTTTATTCAGACAGATCCTTCACCCAGTACAGCGATTACCGTAGAAGGAACCCTGATCAGTCATTATTACTATGGTGCGGGAATTTATAATTCAGGCTCTTCGGCCACATTTAAAAATCTGGTTTTTGTCCGGAACGAATGCCAGAACACTGGCGGCGCGGGTTTGTATAATGAGCTGGCGGCTCCATTAATCGTGAATTGTTCTTTTGTGCAGAACAATACTTATGGCAATGCAGGCAGTAGCTGCGAAGGCGGCGGCATCTACAATATGGCATCATCGCCGGTAATCATGAATACCAGTTTTACAGAAAATATGTCCTGGTATGGAGGTGGTGCGTTCAGTACGATCTCGAATGCTTATTACTACCCAAACAATTTGTCAAACGTGACTATTACCAATTGTACATTTACCGGGAACACCGCAGGGAATGGATTTGGGGTGGATGAGAGCAGTGGGGGTGCACTGGAGTTGATTCATTCTACCGTAACAGTAACAAACAGTTTATTTGCTGGTAACCAGGCCGGAACCGGTGGCGGTATTACTACCCGGGATTACGAAGATTTTGGTTACATAGGCAGTCTGGTCATCACCAATTCCACGCTTTACGGTAATAAGGGGAAAAGGGGTACGGGTGTTGGGGCAATCCTGAATGGTATGGGTCCCCTGGGAACTTTCCAGGTAAACAACAGCGCGGTCTATGGTAACATTTCACCTGCCGGGGAAGGTGGGGTGCTGGTCAACGGTGGAGGTTCGGTGGTTTACCAGAACAGCCTGGTGCAGAACAATAGTTTGACCGGCAACGGTAACATTCCGGGAAATGTAGATCCGTTGTTTAATGACGTAACAAACAATGATTTCAGCCTGCAGGCCACGAGTCCGTTAATTGATAAAGGAAATAATAGTCTTTACCCGGTGCTGGGACAGGATTCATATTCAGGCGCTGACCTAAGTGGAAACTCACGCCTGGCGGGCACTTCGATAGACATTGGTGCTTATGAATATCCTGCTGCTGCGGTAGCTCCAACGGATAGCCTTGGATTGCCAGCGGTTCAGCTTGCTGTTACGGGTGATACCGTACTGATCAACTGGAATGCGGTCAGTTCAGGTAATAGTGCCTCGTTTATTGTGCAGCATTCAAGCGACAGTTTGGTTTTTGCAGATATAAAATCGGTGCAAGGCAGCACTAGTCCAGGTGTACTGAAGAATTTTACATCATCAGATGTGAATCCGGATAGTGTAAATTTTTACCGGATAAAAATGATATTGGCAAACCCCGCAGATACACTGCTTTCCAAAATTGTTCGCATCGACAGGACAAAGAATCCCCCGGTTGTAACACCTGAAGACAGCATTGGCCAGTTACAGCTTTCGCTGGCTCCGTCCGGCGATACGGTCCGGATCAACTGGACCGCTATTGCATCAGTCAGTAACGTCGTCTACGAGGTGCAACACTCTATCGACAGCATACATTTCTTTTCCCGGAAAACGGTTAACAGTGCGGGTACACCGGGCACTCTTGTGGCCTACCAGTCGTTTGATGTCAGCCCGGGTGCGGGCACGCACTACTACCGCATCAGGGCAATTATCCCTGGCAGTACCGACTCGTTGTTCTCGAAAATTGGCCGTATTAATATCGCCCGGCCGTCCTTTACCCTCAGTTCGTTTACGGCAACAGTGGTCGGCCGGACAACCGTATTGGAGTGGAAAACTTCATCCGAACTGGATAACAGCCGGTTTGACGTAGAAGTATCAACCAATGGAACTGACTTTAATAAAATCGGCAGCCTGCCCGCGCATGGCACAGGCGCGCCGGGGGTGGCATATAATTTTATTGACCCGGCACCACAGGTTGGAACTAATTATTACCGGATCGCCCGCGTGGAAACCAACGGAAATAAACAATATTCCGAAATACGTATGATAGAAATCCCTGAGGTCCAGCAGTCGTCGCTTCGTGTGTTCCCGAATCCTGTAACCGGGACAATGCATGTGGTACTGCACGAAGCTGCAGTTAACGACAGGCTGCTGCGGTTGTTTGATTCGGGCGGACACGTGGTGTTACTACAGCATCTGGCTGCCGGCACAACCACGGTTGACATTGATATCAGTCGGTTGTTTCCGGGGATTTACATATTGCGGTATGGGAAGGAAGAATTCAAAGTTCTTAAACGATAGGCAGGTAAAAAAAGGCAGCCCGGTTCTGTACGGATTGGCCAACAATTGCAGTCATGGCAAAGAGGAAATCAATACAGGACCGGGTGCCGGGGACCGTGGCTATTAAGCGACAACACTCTCCACCCTGTCATTTACCCTTTTAAGCGTTCCTTCCTTCTTCGTCGCATGCCCGGCCTTTAATAACAAGGTGCGGTAATCGGCTGGATTGATCGGTTTCAGGTACTCTGTGAACGATCGGCTGACTTTTCTGGGTAGCCCCATGTCGTTCATCAATGAGTCAAGGTGTAAGAAATTAAATGGTGC
>SDZZ01000564.1 GCA_004173255.1 Chitinophagaceae bacterium
AGTGTAACGGCGTTGGTTACATCCGTTGCACGGCAACCAAGGTTCAGCAAATTCAGGATCGATGTTCCTACCAGCACCCGGTACTTATCGTTTGAATTGGCCGGGGTGGTATTGGCCGGCGGCACCGTATAGGTCGATACATACTGGTACAGCAGCCCGTTGAAGATGGTTGTTGCAGGCCCGAGGATGGAACCGATATCAAACCACGAGGCGCCGCCATCGGTACTTCTCTGCCAGCGATGGTATGTATAGTTAGGGAAGAATGACCGCACGGTATCTGTAATCGTCAGCGCGTTGCCCCGGCAAACCGACGGCGTCAATGATGGTGAGTACTGCATACTGGGCATACAGGTTGCCACACCGATATCATCAATTGCCCAGTCGTTGCCGCCGCCACCGGGTGCATTGTTGCGGATGGTAACGGTGAAAGAAGTTTGTCCTGGTCGCGTACGGAAAATAAATCCTTTTTTAACCCACTGACCCGTATAGGCAATGTTACCCGTGTTGTACACATCCTGCCCGTCAATCTGGAAGGTCAGGTTCGGACGAACACCGGATGAATCATTTCCCGGAGCCGGTACGTACCCGGTATTACTTGCACCCTTGCCGGTTGAATCGCAACCACAGCGGCGGCAGATGTTCCTGAACCAGGCAGAAAATTCATAGTATGTTTCTTCGCAGAGATTGGTAATGTTCTGGGTGAATGCGCGGTTGGTTTCATAACTGGCATTGATGATAACTGCATATCCAAGACCGGTGGGCGGGTTACCGGCAAGTGGATTGCTGGCCCCGGTATGGTCACCGATAATATCCCAGATGGTGAACACACGGGCCGATGAGGGCATCGCCGCGTTTGGATTGGAAGAACCATTGGCACTGGTCCGGTTGGCCAGGCCGTAATAATTATCGTTTGGCGAATTGGCTCCAAAGGCAACCCAGGTGTAAGGCCCGGGTACAAAGGTGCTGCCGCCCGCACGGTTCTGGGTAAGCCCCGAGCCAAACGTACCGCCAAATTCGCCAAGGATGGCATTGGTACCAATGGCATTGGTGCAAAGGCCATAGTCGGGTGTAATGCGCACCTGGTAAGGTGAAAAACCCGACAGCACGTCCGTGGTGCTGCTTCCCATCCGGTACCGGAAATTACCTGCGCGGAGGATCACAGTTGTATCGATGGCTACTGCTGATGCAAGCGTTTTTATCTGCACCCGGTAGGCATAAACCCGGATGCAGGTATTACCGAAGAACGAAGGACGGAAATAGTTTCCACCCCAGAGCCTGCCTGAGTTGACGGTGCCTTCGCCCTGTGATGATACATCCGACGAACCGGCATTGTCACCAATGTTAAAACGGAGCTGGCCGGTAACGGTATTAATGTTTGCCGAATCGGCATCTGCGTTGTCGGTATAAGCATATTGGAGACGGCCTTCATTGGAGATCATCCTCAGCGAGCCCGGAACATAGTCCAGCTTTGCGAGGTTGAGTGTATCGTTATACCGGACCGAGTTGAGCCGGGATGCAATGGTATTGTTGCCACCCGTTACGGCAATGGTTGCCCGGATCTCGATCACATCACCCGGAAGGAATGTACCACCGTTCGGCCGGGTGATATTAATATAACTTTTACCGGTAGTGACCGTTTGCCCATGGGCTGACAGGTTTCCCATCGCTGCAACCAGGAAACATATAAAGGTGATTCCATGATTTCTTAAACGCAATAAAAAAAGAACGGGTAAAGTTTTTTTCATAATTGGATTAAGTGGTTTTCATTGTCGGATTTCATCTGCTAAACTAAAGCAAGGGGCAACGCGGCACAATAGGATTTCAGCCTGATCTTTTGTAGATATAGTACCCGTTTACACTTCGAATAAACCATAAGTGGATTCGCCGTGACTTACTTAATTCACTAAGCAAAAACCTTTACGTGGTTTTTTGCACGGAAACTATGATGTGGTGCAGATGAGAGATTTTCAACTGAAACAGAGCAGTTTGGAGAAAACGATGCAGGAAATACGGGGGTAAATGCGGAGGTGGATCAACGGTTTAATCTTCAAAATATACCCGCTGCACGCGCTGGGAAATTCCCGTCATGATTTCATACGGGATAGTGCCGGCCCAGGCAGCAACCTGTTGCACGGGTAGTTCTTTACCAAAGATAATGACGTCATCCCCTTCCTTCACTTGTGGGATATTGGTGACATCGACCATGGTCATATCCATGCTGACCGTACCAAGCACCGGCGCAAGATGTCCGTTGATGTACATTTTACCGGCGCCGTAACCAAGTCGTCTCGAATAGCCATCGGCGTAGCCAATACGCACAGTGGCAATGACCGTATCGTGTTCAATGCGTCCACGGCGGTTATACCCAACGGTATCCCCGGCCTTCAGGTACTTCAGTTGTGCAACAGTAGAACGCAGCGTGGCGGCGGGTTGCAGCAATGGCTGGTTTTTACCTGAACTATCCACCCCGTAAAGGCCGATCCCAAGCCGGACCATATCCAGTTCAAGTTCGGGCAGTCGCATGATCGCCGCGGAGTTGGAG
>SDZZ01000109.1 GCA_004173255.1 Chitinophagaceae bacterium
CATTGGGATCGATGCCAATGCCGTTGTCGTTCAGGATAATGAGCATATCCGTGTTGGCCACACCCGCATGGTTCATGGCTTCGAAAGCCATACCTGCTGTCATGGAGCCGTCGCCGATAACAGCAATGGTTTGACGGTCCTTTTCCCCCTTGTACTTGGCGGCCATGGCCATGCCGAGGGCAGCGGAAATGGAGGTGGACGAGTGTCCTACACCGAAAGTATCGTAGGGGCTTTCCGATCTTTTAGGAAAACCGCTGAGCCCGTGGTATTTCCGGTTGCTGGGGAAATTGTCGCGGCGGCCGGTCAGGATCTTGTGGCCGTAGGCCTGGTGACCCACGTCCCAGACCAGCTGGTCGTACGGGGTATTGTATACATAATGCAAGGCGGTGGTCAGTTCAACCACACCAAGGCTGGCTCCAAAGTGGCCACCATGCACGCTTACAACGTCTATAATGTATTGCCGGAGCTCATCGCAGACCTGGTGCAGTTTTTCCCTTGGAAGCAGTTTCAGGTCGGCCGGGGAGTTGATAGTTTTTAAGAGCGGTCCGGGTATAATTTCCATGAATCAGTTTTACTGCGTAAAAGTAACAAAATCCGGCCATCCGGCTAGTTTTCCCGGCCAAATGACCGGCCGTAACCCCGCCCGGAGGGGAAAAGCCCCCGGATTCCCATTTGTAAAACTAATCTGCCACTGGTATATTTAGGACCGCCCCGCGTAATCAAATCGGGCTACATTTACAGCTATGCGTATTGGTAACAAAAGATACTGGCTGTTCCAGCTTTGCGGCTGGGGCGCATTTGTGCTGGTGCACCTGTTTTTTACCTGGTCATTTGGTGAAATGGAAACCCACAACAAGAAGGTCATGTTTTTCAGCAGGATCGGGATTTTCATACTGACGGGGCTGGTACTGACCCATATGATGCGACTGGTGATCCTCCGGATCAACCTGCTGCAGAAGCGGCTGGAAAAACAGATTCTCCGCTTCGCCCTTATCACCCTCCTGTTTTCACTGATAGGTGCCACTTTCATTGTGATGCTGCACCGGCGTTTCGGGTTTCTTACAAAAGACCAGACCGAACTGTTTGAATCAGGCAAAATAGCGTTGCTGATTGCGATCAACGCGTTCAATGTTTTTGTATATTATTTTATCTGGAATGCGATCTACTTCATGTACCACTACATTGATAAAAGCCAGAAGCAGCAGCTGGATACGCTGCAGCTTGAATCGCTGGTAAAGGAGCTGGAACTGAAAACCATCAAGGCGCATATCAACCCGCATTTTATATTCAACGCACTGAACAGCATCCGGGCCCTGGTGGACGAAAACCCCCAGCGCGCCAGGCAGGCCATCACCGAACTCAGTACCATCCTGCGCAGCAGCATGCAGTCGGACAAAACAGAAGCCGTAGCCATGAACCGCGAACTGGATATTGTGAAGGATTATCTTGCACTGGAAAACATGCGTTTCGAAGACCGCCTGCGCATCGAGTACGATATCGAGGAGAACACACTCAACCTGCCCGTACCACCCATGATGTTGCAGACGCTGGTGGAGAACGCGATCAAACATGGTATCAGCAAACAGATCCAGGGTGGTGTGGTACGGATCGTATCACTGCTAAACAATAATTTCCATGAACTGAGCGTGCAGAATACAGGTAAATTGAATGGCACCACGAACGGCGCAATCAGCGAGGAAGAGGCAATCGGCCGCGGGTTTGGTTTATCCAGTACCACCAACCGTCTCAGCCTGCTCTACGGAAACAAGGCAAAATTCGAAATCAAACAGGCTACACCCACACTTGTGGAAGCAAGGGTGTTTATTCCTGTTGACGCAGCATAATAAAAAAACAACCATGCGAGCAATTATTATCGACGACGAACGACTGGCAAGGACCGAATTACGGAAGCTGCTGCAGGAATTTCCTGAAGTGGAAATCATTGATGAAGCGGCCAATGCGGATGAAGGCATCCAGAAGATCGACAGCCTGCAGCCCGACCTGATTTTCCTGGATATCCAGATGCCCGGCAAAACCGGGTTCGATATGCTGGCCGAGCTGGAACGCGCGCCGCACGTGATCTTTACCACTGCATATGATGAGTTTGCGCTGAAGGCTTTTGAAGTGAATGCGCTGGACTACCTGCTGAAGCCGGTTGATCCCAAACGGCTGGCCGATGCCATCCAGAAATTACAATCCGGCGAATCGCGCGACAAAACTGCGCCAGCCGAGTTTACCAATAACAGCATACTCAGCGAAGACGATCAGGTTTTTGTGAAAGACGGAGAACGCTGCTGGTTTGTCAAACTCAGCGATATCCGCCTGTTTGAAAGCGTGGGTAACTACGCAAAGGTTTTCTTTGGCCCCAACAAGCCATTGATCCTGAAATCGCTGAATGCACTGGAAGAACGCCTCGATGAAAAATTCTTTTTCCGCGCCAACAGGAAACATATTGTGAACCTGCGGATGATCGAAAAAATTGAACCTTATTTTAACGGCGGACTCCTGCTCGAACTGAAAGGTGGCGAGAAAATTGAAGTAAGCCGCAGGCAAACCGTGAAGTTCAAGGAAATGATGAGCCTCTGATTGCTAACATTCAAACCCAGACATGAATAAAATACTGACCGCTTTTTTTTGTACTGCATCACTAGCCGCCTGCGCCCAGAAAACCACAACGAAGGCAGATGGCAAAATCAATGTAAAGGAAGTTTCACGCATCGAAACCGTACTGGCATCGGATGCCATGATGGGACGCAAAACGTTTTCACCCGAACTGGATAAGGCGGCGGATTATATTGCGTCTGAATTCAAGGCGGCGGGATTAAAACCACTCCCGGGAACCAGTAGTTTCCTGCAGCCATTTGAATTGCTCAATGCAAAACAGGTTTCGTTTTCCGGTGAATGGAATGGCCAGCCGCTGGACGAACGGAAGGCACTGGTGATCACGTCATCCCCGCAGCTGGACGTTACCCAGTCGTCGGGTTATGCGGTCGAAAAAATTGTAAAAGGCGAGAGCATCTTTGCAAAAGCCATCGCATTTGCCGGGGCAAAAACGAATACGGTTGTACTGGTTGATACCAGCTTCCAGCGCGACTTTTCGCGACTCAGCCGCTTTAAACGCGGCATGTACCGTTCGCCCGTGAGTGTGGTCTTTGTGCTGGCCAATGAGGCCCCGTCCACGTTCCATATCACCGCCAGCCACGAAGTGACTGCATCCAGACTTGCCAACGTGGTTGGAATTATTCCAGGTAAATCAAAAGCAAAAGAATACGTCATCTTCTCGGGTCATTACGATCACCTGGGTACTAAAAAATCAGATGGGACCGATTCCATTTTCAACGGCGCCAATGATGATGCGGCCGGAATAACCGCGGTGATCCTGCTGGCCAATTATTATGCAGCACTGAACGACAACGAACGCACCATTGTGTTTGCGGCGTTTACTGCAGAAGAAGTGGGCGGATTTGGTTCGCAATACTTCTCAAAACAGTTTGACCCGGCCTCCGTTATGGCGATGTTCAATATCGAAATGATCGGAACAGAAAGCAAATGGGGCATCAACTCGGCCTACATCACCGGTTATGAAAAAACGGATATGGGTGCCATTCTCCAGAAAAACCTGGAAGGAACGGCATTCAAGTTTTATCCCGATCCATACACCACGCAACAATTGTTTTACCGGTCCGATAATGCCACACTTGCCAGGCAGGGTGTACCCGCGCATACCATCTCCACTTCGAAGATGGACAATGAACCCAACTACCATAAGGTGTCCGACCAGGTGGAAACGCTCGACCTGCAGAACATGACCCGGATCATCCAGTCCATTGCATTGAGCGCACGCTCCATCGTAGAAGGCAAGGATACTCCATCAAGGGTAGATACCAGCGAGCTGCGATAAAATCACACGATGGGTAAATCCCGGATCACTTTCCTGTTCGTTGTATTGCTGCATAGCAGTCTGACAGGTATTGCACAGCCTGCAGTAAAAGCTGTGAGCGGTTCTGAAATGAAACCAGTAGACGGGTTCAACGTGAAACCAATAAGCGGGTCCTCATTGAAGCCCGTGAGCGAATCGGCACTAAGGCTGGCCACAGCCATCGAAGCAAAGCCCGTTAGCGAATCGGCACTAACCCCGGACACAAGTGTCGAAGCAAAACCCGTCAGCGAATCCGAAGTAAAGCGGATTATGGAAGTACTGGCGGGCGACTCCCTCGAAGGACGTGGTAACTTCCAGCCGGGGTTGCTGAAAGCTGCCCGGTTTATCGGGCATGAATTCGCAAAGGCAGGACTGGTGCCACTGCCCGGCCATGCATCTTTCTTCCTTCCCTTCCGCCCAGCAGGCGGCAAAAAAAATGAACCGGCCGACCTGCTTCGCTGGAATAACAAGGAGAAAAACACGGCAGAGTATTTTTATTTCCACCGGGTGCCGGGTGATTATCCTGATCGTGGCAGGGAAGAGTTGGTTATACAAAAAGCGGAACGGTTCGATGACAGCACGTTCCTGCGGCTGGACGGCGATACTACTGCCGTGCTGGTCTGGTGCAACCAGCCACTACCGCGGAAAAGACGACTGGCCGACGTTCCTTTCATCTTCCCTGCGGGTGGAATGAAAAGGGATGTATTGCTGGTGATAGCAGATACGGCCCCTTCAACATGTATGCTCCGGGGCAGTGACAGTTACTACGAAAGCCTGGAATATAATATTGCGGGTATGTTGCCTGGTAAAACAAAAGAGTCAGTTGTTTTTTCCTCACACTATGACCATGAAGGGATCATACCGGGCGACCGGGAAGACAATATCATGAATGGCGCAAATGACAATGCTTCGGGTACCGCTGCGGTTATCACGCTGGCCCGGTCAATGTCGGATGCGGCGCCGGCGCAACGGTCTTCGGTTTTTATTTGTTTTGCCGGGGAGGAGCTCGGACTAACGGGTTCCAGGAATTTTATTGAAACAGAAACCCTTGCGGGTATAGTGGCCATGATCAATATAGAGATGATCGGTTTGCCACAGCTTGGGCAACGCACTGTTTTTATAACCGGTGAAAATGATTCGCACCTGCCGGAGTTGCTGGGCGGGGAGCTGACAACGAACGGGATGGTGGTACTGAAGGATCCGGTACCGGACAAGCTGCTGTATGAGCGAAGCGATAATTTCCCTTTTGCCCTGAAGGATATACCTGCCCACACCATCATGGGTTCTACAGACGACGATGAATGTTATCACCAGTTCTGCGACGATCTCAGCCGCATCGATATGGCCAACCTGTGCGCCATCATCAATATCATTCGCGTGTCAGTGTTGCCTTTTGTTGACGGCAGCATTCGCGCGGGAAAAATCAAATGAGGAAGAAGGGTAGTTCAGTATTGCAGCGTGACTGCCGACGCGGAAAACACGGGAGCGATAAATTGCCGGACACCTGTAACTATTAAACTGTGCGGACCGGCGCAGAATGTACTGCTGCACCCATTTCCAGAATCAGCGAGGTTTCTTTTTCGATGGCATTGCCTACCACAATCATATCGGCACCTGCCTTGCAGTTCAGGTAAGCTTTTTCCGGTGTTACAATGCCGCCGCCCACAATCAGTGGCACTTCAATATGGTCGGCTACCAGCTTGATCATATTCTCCGGTATGGGCCGTTTGGCGCCGCTGCCGGCATCCATATAAATCAGTTTCATGCCGAGCATTTCGCCTGCCATGGCGGTGCACATGGCTATTTCCGGTTTATCGGAAGGAACCGGATACGTATTGCTGATATAGGAAACAGTAGTCGGTGCGCCACCATCCACCACGATGTAACCGGTCGACATGATCTCGAGCCCGCTCTGTTTAACCAACGGCGCGGAGATCACATGCTGGCCAATCAGCAGTTCGGGATTTCGGCCGGAGATCACCGACAGGTACAGCAGTGCGTCTGCATAACGGGATACCTGTGAAGGGCTGCCGGGAAAGAGGGTAATGGGGATAGTGCAGTGTTGTTTGATATACTGGACGCAGTCGTCCAGGTTACTGGAGATTACCAGGCTGCCGCCAACCAGGAAGTGGTCGACTTTTGCGTCTACTGACAACCGGATGAGTTCGTCCAGGATTTTCCTGTTGACCTTATCCGGATCGATGAGGACGGCGAATGCCTTCTTGCCCAGCTTTTTCTGATCGGTTAAGGAATTGTAAATGGTTGACTTCATCCGGTAACGGGTTGTTCTTACAAAAATGCAAAAAGTTTTTGGCTTTCAACAGGTTAATTTGGGTAGGCAGCCGGCGGTTTTACCTGCGGATATATACGGCAAGCTGGGCAATATGGTTGTTGGTCCGCCCCGTAGCGAGCGAGATATACTGGTTCATGTAACCCGCTTCCAGGTCAAGTCCGGGGTTGAGGCGGTAACCTGCGGCAACATAAAACCGGTTCTGGTCAAATCCCTTTCCATTCACATTGGCCTTGTTGCCGAAGTTGAGGAAAACTTCATTCTGGACCGCTGCAAACGGTCCTTTGCGGAACGTTTCAGCTTTGTGGAACGGAATCACGTTACGGATGAAATAACGGATCCTGTTGGCCGTAAAATGCCCATTGCGGACAAGCTCGTTGCCATCCACTGCAGCCCTGCTGATAAACCGTTGTTCAATGCGCAGGCGATGGCTGACATTGACCCTTGAAAGTTTATGGTTATAGATCACCTGTTCCCAGATCCGGTGTTCGGGCAGGTAGCCGCTGATGCCGGCAGTGCTGCGGCGGTTATGGACAAATGCATACCCGGCTGTAATGATAAATTTTTTTCCAGCATGGTAATTAAGTCCCGCACGCAGGAGTAATGTCTGCACATGCTCTATCCCGTCATTCGACCTTAACTGGACATCTGAGTGGATACTCGTATGCTTCCCCGTTTTGATGGTATTGAAGGAAGCCAGCCATCCGGAGTACTGTGTCTGCGACCTGGCAGTGCCGGCGAAAAGCAGGGTGGCAGCGATTAAACAGCAGGCAGTATATTTCATACGCAAAGAGTACTGATTGAAAGTTAATCTGCCAAATAAAAATTGCCGGCCGGACGTCAAACCGGTGTGCAGAAATTTTGTATCGCGCTGCTGTAACGCGATGCAGCCAGCTTTCCACAATGTGTGCATATTTGGTGGTTTGAAATACGCTGTGCAAAAAATAGTTTCGTAAGGATAGCCTTTTCCCGCGAAGGACCGCAAACCAGTACCGCTAAATTTTATATCTATGGGCAGCAAAAAACAATCCGCGCCACAAGGTGGATTAAAATTCCAACGCCGTTTTACAAACGAAGCAACCAGTGTGCTCGACCAGTTTGAATACGACTACCGTACATCGGTGATCAGGAATCCATCGGGAGAAATAGTGTTCGAGATGAACCACGTGGAGGTGCCCAAACAGTGGAGCCAGATTGCAACCGACATACTGGCCCAGAAATATTTCCGTAAGGCTGGTGTGCCGCAACCTGATGGCAGCACAGGCAGGGAAACCTCGGCCAAACAGGTTGCACACCGTATGGCCAACTGCTGGCGCATGTGGGGCGAACGGTATGGTTACTTTGCAACAACCGAAGATGCAAACGTATTTTATGAAGAGCTGGTGTATTCAATCCTTGACCAGATGTGTGTGCCCAATTCGCCGCAATGGTTCAACACCGGCCTGCACGAAAGTTATGGCATCACCGGCAAACCACAGGGCCATTACTACGTGGACCCGATAGACGGTGAATTGAAAAAATCGACCAATGCATACGAGCGTCCTCAACCCCATGCCTGTTTTATCCTGAGTGTGGAGGATGACCTGGTGAATGATGGCGGCATCATGGACCTGTGGGTACGTGAGGCCAGGATATTCAAATACGGTTCGGGTGTGGGCACCAACTATTCGAGCCTGCGTGGTGCCAACGAAAAGCTGAGTGGTGGCGGTACTTCCAGCGGACTGATGAGTTTCCTCAAAATAGGTGACCGCGCTGCGGGCGCCATTAAATCAGGTGGTACCACGCGCCGGGCGGCGAAGATGGTGTGCCTCGACCTGGACCATCCGGAAATTGTGGAGTTTGTCAACTGGAAAGTGGAGGAGGAGAAAAAAGTAGGGGCACTGATTGATGCAGGTTATCCGTCGGATTATGAAGGGGAGGCTTACCGTACAGTCAGCGGGCAGAACTCCAACAACTCGGTCCGTATACCCAATGAATTTTTTGACCGGCTGGAAAAAGGGGAAGACTGGGAACTGAAAGGCCGTATGGACGGCCGGGTGATGAAGAAGGTACCGAGTAAGGAATTGTGGGACCAGATCGCATATGCAGCGTGGCGTTGCGCGGACCCGGGTACGCAATACAATACCACTATCAACGAGTGGCATACCTGTCCCGAAGGTGGCGAAATACGCGCATCCAATCCGTGCTCGGAGTACATGTTCCTTGATAACACCGCCTGCAACCTGGCATCGGCCAACCTTATGAAGTTTTACAACGCAGAGAAGAACCTCTTCGATGTGGAAGGATACGAATACAACTGCCGCCTGTGGACTGTAGTGCTGGAGATCTCCGTGCTGATGGCCCAGTTCCCCTCCAAAGAGGTAGCAAGGCTCAGCTATGAATACCGCACACTCGGACTCGGTTACGCCAACCTTGGTACCATGCTTATGGTAAGTGGCATTGCATATGACAGTGATGCAGCGCGCGGCATTGCCGGCGCCATCACGGCAATCATGACCGGTGTGGCCTATAAAACATCGGCCGAGATGGCCTCCGTGCTTGGCGCATTCCCGCGGTATGAAGAAAATAAGGAGCACATGAAACGTGTGATGCGGAACCACCGGCTGGCTGCCTACGATGCGGACGAATTTGAATCACTGAGTGTGAAGCCGCAGGGCATCCATGCAAAACATTGCCCTGACTACCTGCTGAAGGCGGCCTGCAGGGCATGGGATGACGCAGTTGAGCTGGGTGAAATTTATGGTTACCGCAATGCACAGTCGACCGTTATTGCTCCCACCGGTACCATCGGGCTCGTAATGGATTGTGATACTACCGGTGTTGAGCCTGATTTTGCCCTGGTGAAATTCAAAAAACTTTCCGGCGGTGGTTACTTCAAGATTATTAACCAGTCGGTCCCCGCGGCGCTTCGCAATATGGGTTATAAAAAAAGCGAGATCGATGAAATAATTTCCTATGCGGTTGGTGCGGCATCTTTTGCAAAAGCACCATTTATCAATCATGAAACGCTTACAGCAAAAGGGTTTTCCAGAAGGGACCTGGAGAAGCTCGACGCAGCAGTAGTTGCGGCATTTGACATCGCGTTCATCTTTAATAAATATGCGCTGGGTGAGGAATGCCTGGAGCGTCTCGGGTTTACGGAAGGGCAATACAATGATTTTGAATGGAACCTGCTGGAGGCGCTTGGTTTTACCGAAGATCAGATTGAGGCAGCCAATGATTTTATCTGCGGAACCATGATGCTGGAAGGCGCGCCATACCTGAAACCCGCGCATCTAGCTGTTTTTGATTGTGCCAATAAATGCGGTAAAAAGGGGGAACGGTTTATCCATGCCCATGGCCACATCCGGATGATGGCTGCAGCCCAGCCATTTATCAGCGGGGCCATTTCAAAAACAATCAACCTGCCACACGAGGCGAATGTGGGGGAAATTGCTGACTCCTATTTGCTCAGCTGGCAGCTTGGATTAAAAGCCTGCGCGTTGTACCGCGATGGCTCCAAACTTTCACAGCCGTTGAGTAACAAGAGCGATAAAAAATCTTCCAAAACAAAAGCTGCAGAGACCGGCAACACGCCCGCTGATGCTGACCAGCCTGCGTTCAATAAAACGGTTGCCGATGGAGTCGGCTTTGCAGGAGCTACAGCCGACGCAGCGCCCGTATCAAATATTGTTGACCTTGGCAAACTGACGGTCGAGGAATTACTCGAAGAAGTACAGAAACGGGTGCAGTCATCGCCCGATACCAAACTCAAACGCAAGCTCGCCAGTATTGTTGAACGCCGCTCACTCCCTGCCAAACGAAGGGGCTTCACACAGAAGGCAAAGATCAACGGCCAGGCCATCTTCCTTCGTACCGGTGAGTACCAGGATGGTACACTGGGGGAGATTTTTATTGACATGGCAAAAGAAGGCGCAACCATGCGCAGCATGATGAACTGTTTCGCCATTTCAATTTCGATCGGTTTGCAGTATGGTGTGCCGCTGGAAGAGTTTGTCGACAAATTTGCCTTCACCAAATTTGATCCGTCCGGTTTTGTGGAACACCCGAACATCAAGTCAACCACTTCGCTGGTCGATTTTATTTTCCGTGCACTTGGATACGAATACCTTGGTCGTACCGACCTGGTGCATGTGCTGGACAAACCGGAAGTGTTAAACAATGGGTCGGACGACTGGGACGATGTGCCCACCGGGCTCGAATACGCCAAAGCGCCGGAACTGTCAAGTGTGCGTATTACACCAGTCACCACGGGCCCCGCTACCGTTAAGGCCTACCGGTCGCAGCCCGCTGCGCAGGATGCGGGACTTGGAGCCATGAACGAAGCTGCAAAAAATATGCAGAGCGATGCACCGGCGTGTAATGTGTGTGGCCATATCATGATGAGGAGTGGCACCTGTTACAAGTGTCTCAATTGTGGCAACCAGGGTGGTTGCAGTTAATGCGGATCTGAGAAACCATCATAGAACCCAATGTGTTTTTGTCCCGTACGGCTTGCTGCGTACGGGATTTTTTTCGCCCGCGCAATACCTTGTATTGCCGGGGAAAAATTGCGGTTCTGGTTGTGCAAAGCCGGGGTTCAGTCGCAGGTTGTCTGGCTCTTCTTTGTTCCGGAAATACAGTTTGGGTTATCTTAGTAAACATAAACTGAATTTGTATGAGTTATAAACCAGCATCGGACAGGTACAACCAGATCCCTTATAAACGCACCGGTCGCACGGGACTGCAGCTTCCGGCGTTGTCGCTCGGCCTGTGGCATAATTTCGGGGAGGTCGATGACTTTGATACCGCCCGTGATATTATCCGCTTTGCCTTTGACAAAGGCATCACCCATTTTGACCTGGCCAATAATTACGGCCCGCCTCCGGGTTCGGCCGAATCCAACTTCGGTACTATCCTGAAAAAAGATTTCGGCGGTTACCTGCGTGATGAGCTGATCATTTCTACCAAGGCCGGATACCGCATGTGGGACGGGCCCTACGGGGAATGGGGTTCCAGGAAATACCTGGTCTCGAGCCTTGACCAGAGCCTGCAACGCATGGGTCTCGATTATGTCGATATATTTTATTCCCACCGGCCCGATCCGGATACGCCGCTCGAGGAAACCATGGGTACTCTTGATCATATTGTGAGAAGCGGAAAAGCGCTCTATGCGGGCATTTCAAACTATGACGCGGTGCAGTCGCGCGAGGCGTTTAC